>JBGZEX010000010.1:0-29453 GCA_041846495.1 Marinifilaceae bacterium | reverse complement strand
GTCGAACGATTTTACATAGCGTTCACCATATTATTGATGCCGAGAGAGGCGATGGTGCCGAATAACAATAGCATGATTCCTCCCAATACGGCAGAAGGGATGCATTTCAAAAGGGCGCTTACCTTGCCTAAAAGCGAGAAAAGGATGGCAATGCCTGCCGAAATCCGGATGACCGCCGGGTCCGTAATTTTGGTGAGCGACACGGCTCCCGTCACTTCGGAATAAGTCGTCACCGGAGGCCCTCCGATAAAACCGGCGCAAATGCAGGCCAAACCGTCGCCTAACATAGTGCGGTGAAGGCCGGGATTTTTGGTAAATTCCTTTCCGGCGACGGTATTTATGGCGTATATGTCCCCTATATGCTCGATGACGGGGGCTATGGCTACGGGAGCAAGGAAAACGATGGCTTCCCGGGAAAAGGAAGGCGTTACGAAATTCGGGAAGCCGAACCACGGGGCGTCGGCTACGGAGGAAAGATCCAATCCGTAGAATAGGATGACGGACATAAAACCTGCAATGATTCCGCAAAGTATGGCAATCAATTTAAGGAGTCCTTTTCCCATGAGGGTGACGAGAATAGCCGTTGTCAGGGTTATAAGTGCAAGCACCCAGTTCTCGGAAGCCATATCCACGCCTGAAGAGGCTAACGAAAGACCTATGAGTATGATAACCGGACCGATGACAACCGGAGGAAACAATCGGGAAATAAACTCCATCCCCCGCCATTTTACCAATATGCTGAAAAATATATATACAGCACCCACGGCTACGAGACCGGACATGGTGCCGGGAAGACCGTACATTTCCGTTGCTTTTACGATGGGAGCGATAAAGGCGAAACTGCTTCCCAGAAAAATGGGGACCATCCCTTTGGTGACGGAGTGAAATATCAATGTACCTATGCCTGCCGTGCATAGAGCCGTCGAAGGATCCATCCCCACCAATAAAGGAACGAGGACCGTGGAACCGAAAGCTACGAAAAGGAATTGCATACCGATCAAGGTCTTTTGGTAAGACTGAAGCGATGAGGTGTTTATTTTCATGGGATAAAGATTAATTCCCGGCAAAATTAAAAAATATATAAATTATTTGAATGAAAATTCCGGAATTTCCGATATAAATATGAAGCAGGAAAGAATCATAATGGATTTTTTTGTTAATTTTGGAATATTTTTACCCGTATTGCTTGAAATTGCAATATTTTGGATATATTTAAACACTTAATGCGGTGCTTATGTTAAGAATGAGATTTGATTTTCGTGCTTTTGCGGAGTATTTCTTCCCATACTTTATATTCTTGTTGCCGTTTTGCGGTGCATGTGAGGTTTTTGGGAAAACCGTGCCGGTCGTACAGGTATTTGCCTGCGATACGGTTTCGGAAGAAGCGATTTCGATTATTGTCGACGATATGCCGGAATTTCCGGGAGATTTGCCCGGATGGTTGCATGAAATGACTTCCCGTTTTGTCGAATCCGAAGGTATGAAAGGGCGGAAACCATACAGAGTTGTCGTACGCATTGTTGTAGAAAAAGACGGTAGCGTAACGAATCCGGAAATATTGAGAGGTGCCGATTCGGTCTTGAATGCGGAAGCTTTGAGAGTCGTACGTTCCATGCCCCGTTGGAAACCCGGGAAGAGGAGAGGGAAAAATGCGGATTTCTGGTTGACCATTCCGATCAACTTCAGGATAAGTTCTTATAAGCAGGAGAATATTCCATAGTTTTCCGGGGAAAGCGGATTATTTTCGGGGACTTAAGCCGAGTTTGGAGGCTTCGGCAAGCATGAATTTGTGGGCTTCTTCGTAGTTGTTGCCGATAATTCCTTCTAAGATGGCTTCTTTGATGGCATTTTTTATTTCTCCTACTTCCTTGCATGGAGACAATCCGAAAGTCTCCATGATTTCTTCGCCGCTTACCGGAGGTTGAAAATTGCGGATGGAGTCTTTTTCTTCCACTTCTTTGAGTTTCTCCCTTACGATGAGGAAGTTTTCCAGAAATCGTTTTACCTTTTCCTGATTTTTGGATGTGATATCGGATTCCGCCAAGGTCATAAGGTCGTCGATATCGTCGCCGGCATCGAATAAGAGTCGGCGTACGGCGGAATCGGTTACACCTTCTTCCGAAAGAACGATGGGACGCATGTGAAGTTCCACCAACTTCCTTACGTATTTCATTTTTTCGTTCTTAGGCATATGCAATCTTTCGAATATTTTGGTAACCATTCTTCCGCCTACATGGTTATGTCCGTAAAAAGTCCAACCCTGTCCGGGAATGAATTTTTTGGTTGCGGGTTTTCCGATGTCGTGCATGAGTGCAGCCCATCGCAGCCATAGATTGTCGGTTTTGCGGGCAACTCCGTCGACGACGGCGAGCGTGTGGTAAAAATTGTCCTTATGCTTGATACGTCCTATTTCTTCCACTCCCTGAAGGGCACATAATTCGGGAAAAAATTCCTCCAAAAGCCCGGAGGCTTCCAATAAGGAAATACCTATGGAAGGGGAAGGAGTACACATGATTTTATTGAATTCGTCTATAATCCTTTCCGGAGATACGATGGATAATCTGCTTTTATTGGTTCTTATGGCCTCGAAAGTTTCATCGGCTATCGTAAACCGGAGCTGAGCGGCGAATCTTACGGCTCGCATCATCCTAAGGGGATCATCGGAGAAAGTGATCTCCGGGTCGAGGGGCGTACGGATAATGCCGTCTTCCATATCGTATATTCCTTCGAAGGGGTCGATAAGGAGACCGTAATCTTTTTTATTCAGGGAAACGGCCACTGCGTTTATGGTGAAATCCCTTCTGTCCTGGTCGTCTTTCAGACTTCCGGGACGGACGAAGGGTTTTCGGGACGTCCGGGAATAGGATTCTTTCCGGGCCCCGACGAACTCTATTTCCATGCCTTTATAACGGAACATGGCCGTTCCGAAGTTTTTAAACACGCTCACTCGGGAGGCTTTCAGCCGGGAAGCGACAGCTTCGGCCATAGCAATCCCGTCGCCGATGACGACGATGTCGATATCCGTACACGGACGTTCGAGCAGTAAATCCCGTACATATCCTCCGATGACATAAGCCTCGACGGTTTTCTCCTCTGCAATCTCCGCGATGATATTGAAAACCGGATGTTTGAGTTCTATCGGAGAAGAGTGCATGATTATATTTTTACCAAGCCGGAAAAACCCATGAAGGCCATGGCCAGTAAGCCGGCGGTTAAAAGGGCTATGGGCGCTCCCCTCATCCCCTTGGGCACCGGAAGAAGAGCCAGTTGTTCCCTGATACCTGCAAATATGATTAATGCCAAGCCGAAACCCAGTGCCGTGGAACCGGCATATACGATGGATTCCAATAGATTGAAATTCTTTTGAATGACCATGATGGCAACTCCCAATACCGCACAGTTGGTGGTGATAAGGGGGAGAAATACTCCCAATGCCTGATAGAGAGCCGGACTTACCTTTTTCAGAATGATTTCCACCATTTGCACCAATGCCGCAATGATGAGGATATATACGATGGTTTGCATATACCCGATTTCAAAGGGGTCGAGTACGGTTTTTTGTATGATATAGGTCACGATTGTAGCCAATATCATCACAAAGGTTACGGCTCCCGTCATACCGATGGCCGTAGATACCTTTTTGGATACTCCCAAAAAGGGACATATTCCCAGGAATTGAGAGAGTACGATATTGTTTACGAATATTGCCGATATAAATAATAATATGTATTCCATAGCATTCAAGCTTTAGATTTTCTTAATCTGTTTACGATGGCGAGGAGATAACCGAGGGCGATAAATGCTCCCGGAGCAAGAACGAATATCAAAAGTCCGTAGTTTTCGTTGAATACCACGGTATTGAATATTTTGCCGCTTCCGAGAATTTCTCTTACGGAACCCAATAGGGTGAGGCTTATGGTGAATCCCAATCCCATTCCCAATCCGTCCAAAAGCGAGGAGAGAGCGTTGTTTTTGGAAGCGAAGGCCTCCGCTCTTCCCAATACGATGCAGTTTACCACGATAAGCGGAATGAAAATACCCAAAGCCGCATGCAGGGGTGGCATATAAGCTTCCATTACCATATCGACCACCGTAACGAAAGCCGCTATAATTACGATAAACGAAGGGATTCGTATTTTGTCGGGTATAAGATTTGCCACCAAAGAGATAACGATGTTGGAAAGCGTGAGTACGAATGCCGTGGCTAACCCCATGCCCATACCGTTTATGGCAGAGGTGGTTACTCCGAGCGTAGGACACATTCCGAGCATAAGTACAAATGTAGGATTTTCCTTAATCAACCCGTTGGTGAAAGTGGACATTTTACTCATGATGTTATTCTTTTAATATGGTGTCTTGTTTTAATTCATTGTCTTTAGCGGATTGAATATCGGAATCCAATACGGAAGCGGCGAGGTTGACGGCTTCCAAAAAAGCGCGGGAACTTATGGTCGCTGCGGTTATCGCATCTATTTTTCCTCCGTCCTTTGAAACGGTAAGAGGTTGTTCTTTAGGATAATATCCTTGAATGCTTCCTTTCTGCCCGGCTTTGAACCAGAAATCTAATTTACTGCCTAATCCCGGGGTTTCCTTGGCTTCGAGTACGGAGTAATTGAAAAGTTTTCCGTCGGGGTAAAAGCCTACCATAATGGCGATGTTTCCTCCGAATCCGTTATTTGTGAAGGATTTGACGGCAATGCCGATGACAGCGCCGTTTTTCTTTGCGGGGTATACTTCCAATATACCTCCGTTCTTCTCGATTTTCCGGACTTCTTCCACCGGATTATTGTCGAATTCTCCGGGGATGACTTCTTTTATGGCGTTTTGCTGTTTTTCCTCCTTGGCTTTTTGTATGGGACCGGCCGTGAGTGTTTGTACGTAACCTACGGCGGCGGATGCTACCAAAGTTACGACAAAAAGCACGATCAGCATATTTTTAAATGAGGATTCTAATTTTTTTCCCATTTTTTTAGATTTAAGCGTTTATTGTTCAGGCGAAGCGTTTGGGTTTGCAATATCTGTTGATGAGGGGTGTAAAACCGTTCATGATGAGTATGGCGAATGACATCCCCTCGGGATATGCTCCGAATTCTCTTATAAGGACGGTTATGACACCTATCCCTATCGCAAAGATGACGGCACCTTTACGGGTCATGGGAGAAGTTACGTAATCCGTTGCCATGAAAATGGCTCCTAACATAAGTCCTCCCGTAAACAGATGGTGCAGCGGACCTGCATATACTTCGGGATTAGCAATATGGAGTATGCCCGTAAATAAGGCTACCGTTACGAATATGGTGACGGGGATATGCCAGGAAATAATTTTCTTTATCAATAAATAAATGAATCCGATAAGCAGTGCTATGGCGGATACTTCTCCGAGACTTCCTCCGATATTGCCGAAAAATGCATCGGTGAAACCGTCCAAATGAATGTTTTTAAGGGTTTCCGTAAACGAAGACCCAGATTTTACGGCTTCTTTCAGCATGGCCAGAGGGGTGGCTCCGGTTTCCGCATCCAAATAAGAAGTGGCGAATCCTTTGGGTATGGGCCAGGTGGTCATTTGTACCGGAAAAGATATGAGCAGGAATACGCGTCCTACCAATGCCGGATTGAAAATATTGGTTCCTAATCCGCCGAAACTCATCTTTCCCAAACCTATTGCGGCCAAAGCCCCGATAAGTATAATCCATATCGGAAGATTGGAGGGAAGGTTGAAAGCCAGAAGAACCCCGGTGATTATGGCCGAACCGTCCCATATTGTCGGATGTTGTTTTAAAAGATATTTCGATATGGCCCATTCGAAGAGAAGACAGGCCGCTACCGATGTAGCGGTTACGATGAGAGCTCCCCAACCGAAATAGAATAGCGATAGAATAAAAACGGGTATCAGGGCGATGACTACGCCGTACATATTTTTTTCTATCGAGTCGTTCCCGTGTATATGGGGAGAGGGAGATATGATTAATTTATCCATATTGTTGTCGTTTAATTATTTTTTTCGGTATTTACCGCTTTTCGTCCCCTTATCATGGCACCGGTTCTTCCCTTACCTAAACGGATATAGTCCAATAAAGGACGGTTCGCCGGACATGTATAGCTGCAGGAACCGCATTCTATGCAATCCATGACTTTTTCTTTTTCCATTTCCTCGAGCATATTGTTTTCGGAATAAGTCATCAGAAGATAAGGTTCCAATCCCATGGGACAAACGTTTACGCATTTCGTACACCGTATGCAGTTTCTCATGGGCTTCCGCATCCCTTCTTTTTCGTTTATGATGAGAATGCCGCTTGTTCCTTTGAGTACGGGACTTTTCAAATTGACCATCGCCCGTCCCATCATAGGACCTCCTCCTATTACCTTTGCAGTATCCTCGGGGAGACCTCCGGCCGCTTCGATTATTTTTTCAATCGGAGTTCCTATCCGGCAAAGAAAATTCCCGGGAGATTTCAAAGATTTTCCGGTAACGGTTACGACCCGCTCTATAAGAGGTTTGTGTTTGATTACCGCTTCGTATACGGCATAGGCTGTACCTACGTTTTGTACGACGGCTCCTACCGCTATGGGCAGTCCTCCCGAAGGTACGTATTTATTGGTAACGGCTTGTATGAGTTGTTTTTCTCCTCCTTGCGGATATTGGATCCTTAAAGGACATATCTCTATGCCGAAAGCTCTTTGAGCAGCTTCGTTCAATTTTTCGATAGCGTCCTTTTTGTTGTTTTCTATACCTATAACGGCTTTTTCCGCACCTATGGCTTTTGCCAATAATTGAGTCCCTATGATGATTTCTTCCGTTTTTTCAAGCATAAGCCTGTGGTCGGAAGTGAGATAGGGTTCGCATTCCACTCCATTTATGATGAGTATTTCGGCTTTATTGCCGGGAGGAGGCGACAACTTGACATGAGTAGGGAAGGTGGCTCCTCCCATACCCACTATACCTGCTTCGTTGATTAACCGAATGATGTCTTCCTTGGTAATGTCGTTGGCTTGTTCTATAGCATCCGACCTGTTTACGGAAGATTCCCATTCTTCTCCTTCCGTTTTTATGGTTATGGCTTGTTTTATGTAACCGGCGGCATCTTTAAAATCGCCTACCGATGTAACGGTTCCCGAAACGGAACTGTGTACGTTTGCGGATACGAAACCTCCCGCCTTTGCAATTAATTGGCCGGTAACGACTTTATCGCCTTTGTTTACGACAGGAACAGCCGGAGCTCCGATATGCTGAGATAACGGAATTACGACTTCTTCCGGCACCGGTAGCCGTACTATGGATTTTCCGGCTGAAATTTTATTCTCTGGTGGGTGTATGCCCCCGATTCTAAATGTTTTTAACACAACCTTATCCGTTTAGTTAGTGATATATTATTTGGCAGCCTCCGCCTTTTCGACCGGAGCGGCTTCAATGATTTTTCTGGGTGGAAAATTTACTTCATGTATGGCATTCGTAGGACATACGCTTACGCATTTCCGACATAATCTGCATTTGTTGTAATCGATATAGGAAATATTGTCGATTACGCTGATTGCCTGGAAAGGACATTCTTTTTCACATTTTTTACATCCGATACATGCAGCCGTACATGCTTTTCGAGCTATCCCTCCCTTGTCTTTATTAACACAGGAAACGAATACTCTTCTGCCTTTGGGACCCTTATTCCTCAATTCGATTATATTGCGCGGACAGGCTTTTACACAAGCTCCGCAGGCTACGCATTTGTCTTCGTCTACAATGGGTAAACGGGTGACCGGATCCATATGAATCGCATCGAAACTACAGGCGGATACGCAATCTCCGCATCCCAAACATCCGAAAGAACATCCGGAATCTCCGGCATAGAGATTATGTTCTACGGCACACGAAGGCGCCCCGTTATATAAACTCGTAAGCACCCGGTTTTCACAACTTCCGTTACAACGTACGACGGCGATCTTCGGAGCCGATGCCGAAACTTCCCTGCCCAATGCCGAGGCGATTTTCTCCATTACCGAAGCTCCTCCGACAGGACACATAAGTCCGTCCATCGTATCGGATTTTACGATAGCCTCCGATAGTCCCCGACAACCCGGAAATCCGCATCCTCCGCAATTAGCACCGGGAAGCAATTCTTCTACCGTGTCTATGCGGGGATCTTCGTCTACCTTGAATTTTTGGGCTACCAAATACAAAATGATTGCAGCCACAATTCCAATGGCGCAAAGCGAAATGATCGTATAAACAAGAATACTCATAATTTGTTTTTTATTCTTTTTCTATTGTAAAACGAATCTTCTTTCCTATACGGGAACGAAATAGATAAAGAGAGAAAAAATAGAGCGCAGTTACGGCCAGGCCTAAAAAAGCCGCCCCGATTTCTCCGATTTCCCCCTTAACCGCTAAGGCAATGGAGATAATAAGGAGGAATGTAGGAATTACGTAAGCGATTACGACGGAAAAAGAAGCGTCCCCGGAGGATGCATATACAATTACTTCATCTCCCGGTTTTACTTCGAAATCCGGACGGTCTGCATCGATAATCTTTACCTTTGCTTCGGAAATTCCGCACATGCCTTTGGCATGACAACCCGCACATGCCGTATGATTAAGAATAGACACCCGAACATAAATACCGTCAATCGAATGCACGATTCCTTTGTGCCATATTTTATTCTCTTTTGTCATCCCTATATTACAAAGCAAAGTTAGCGATTAAAATTTAAGAGCAAATAAAAAATACAGTAAACTGATACATCGTGGATTATTGTTATTTAGACAAAATAATAAAAAGATAAGTATTCATATTTTGATAATAAAAATATAAAAATTCCGATATGAATTTTCATATCGGAAAATTAAAAAAAACGGAAGATCCGGAAAATTATTTTTTTCGAATAAAAATTTGTATGGGAACTCCCGTAAAATTCCAGTTTTCTCTTATTTTGTTTTCGAGATAACGTTTATAAACTTCCGATACGTATTGGGGGAGATTGCAATAAAAGGCAAATGCGGGGAAGTATGTAGGGAGTTGTGCAACGTATTTGATGCGTACGATTTTCCCTTTCTTCATGGGAGGAGCGTATTCTTCAATCGCTTCTAACATTATCCGGTTGAGCTCCGAGGTCTTTATTTTTCTTTTTCGATTATGGTAAGTTTCGATGGCGGCGTTTATACCTTTAAGTAATCGTTGTTTGTGGATGGCGGAAGTGAATATGATAGGTACGTCCGAGAAAGGGGCGATTCTGTTTTTGATATTTTTTTCGTATTCAGCTGCGGTTTTATTGTTTTTCTCGATAAGGTCCCATTTGTTCACGAAAATGACCACTCCTTTATTATTCTTTTTTATAAGGTTGAATATATTGAGGTCCTGGGCTTCCATTCCGTTTTCCGCATCGATTATCAGGATGCATACGTCCGAATCTTCTATGGAGCGAATGGAACGCATGACGGAATAAAATTCCACGTCTTCGTTTACCTTTGCCTTTTTTCTGACTCCCGCCGTGTCGATAAGCAGGAATTCGTGCCCGAATTGTTTGTAGGTGCTTACGATGGAATCTCTTGTAGTTCCGGCTATGGACGTGACGATATTTCGTTCTTTCCCTATAAGGGCATTTATGGTGGAAGACTTGCCCACGTTGGGACGTCCTACGATTGTTATCCGCGGGAGCGATTCTTCCGGTTCCGCTTTGTCGTTTTTGAAATCGGAAACGACGGCTTCCAAAAGTTCGCCCGTACCCGAACCGTCTATAGCGGATATGCAGAAGAGATCTCCCGGCATGCCGAGGCGGTAAAATTCGGAAGAATCGTATAAGCGTTGACTGTTGTCCACTTTATTGACAACGGTATAAATCGGCTTTTTGATATTTCTGAGGAGTTTGGCAAAGGATTGATCCAGATCCGTAATCCCCGTTTCCGCATCTACGACGAATAGGACGATATCGGCTTCTTCCATGGCCAAAACCACCTGCTTGTTGATTTCTTCTTCGAATATATCGTCGCTATTGGAGACATAACCTCCGGTGTCGATAACGGAAAATTCCTTGTCTCCCCAAAATGCTTTCCCGTAATTCCGGTCGCGGGTAACTCCGCTTTCTTCATTTACAATGGCCTCCCTTCTTCCGATCAAACGGTTGAATAGGGTGGATTTTCCTACATTGGGACGTCCTACGATGGCAACGATATTACTCATTTTAATTTTGCTTATATCCGAAATTCCTTAATTCGTTCTCTTTTTTTCTCCAGTCTTTTAAAACTTTGACATAGAGTTGAAGATATACGTTTTTATCGAAAAATTTTTCGATGTCTTTCCGGGCTTCTATCCCCACTTTTTTAATGGCATGGCCTTTATTGCCGATGATGATGCCTCTTTGAGATTCCCGCTCCACATAAATGATGGCCGTAATTTCTATCCGCTGTTTTTCTTCCTTAAAAGATTCTATGGCTACTTCCACCGAATAAGGTATCTCCTTATCGTAATTCGTCAGGATTTTTTCGCGGATGATTTCGGTTACGAAAAAACGGGCGGGCATATCCGTGAGTTCGTCTTTCGGGAAATAGGGTTCCCCCTCGGGGAGGAGTTCCCGTATCCGCTTGAAGAGATTGTCGACATTGAAGTTTTCGATTGCCGATACGGGAAATATCTCCGCTTTTGGAAGCATTTGTTTCCAATGCAGGTATAAAGCCTCTACGTCTTTTTCATTGCTTAAGTCTATTTTATTGATAACGACAATGATATGAGCAGGATTCCCGGCTACTTTACGGATGAAATCGCTGTTTTTATCCGTTTTCTCCACGACATCGGTCACGTATACGATGATGTCCGCATCCTTAAGGGCGGAAATCGAAAAATCGAGCATGTACTCCTGCATGCGATAGTTCGGTTTTACAATGCCCGGCGTATCGGAGAATACGATTTGGAAGTCGTCCCCGTTTACAATGCCTTTTATCCGGTGGCGGGTAGTTTGCGATTTCGATGTGATAATCGAAAGTTTTTCTCCCACCATCAGATTCATAAGGGTCGATTTCCCTACATTCGGGTTGCCGACGATATTCACGAATCCTGCCTTGTGTTTCATTGCCCTTAATAGACTTTCGGTTGCATTTCTCCCCTCAATACTTTCAGTCCGTTTTTAGCTAAGGCGCCCATTTCATCCTCTCCCGGATATACTTTTACGGGAGCGATGAAATCCGTTTTTTCGGTTATGCTGTCCGTAATCGCTTTTCCTCTGGCCATACCTCCGGTAATCAATATGGCATCCACCTTTCCTTTAAGTACGGTCGCCATCTCTCCTATCTGCTTTGCAATCTGGTAACACATGGCTTCCTGTATCAAGGCGTAGCGGGGATCTTTTTCCGCTTTCTTCTCTACTTCATAAGCATCGTTCGTACCGAGATAGGCAACGCTTCCTCCTCCTCCCACAAGCATTTTTTTGATTTCTTCCCTGTTTTTTTTACCGCTGAAGCATAAATCCACCAAAGCTCCGCAGGGAAGACCTCCGGAACGTTCGGGTGAAAATGCCCCTTCTCCGTCCAAGGCATTGTTTACGTCTATTACTCTCCCGCCTTTATGGGCACCTACCGAAATTCCGCCTCCCAAATGGGCGACGATAAGATTCAAATCTTCGTATTTCTTTCCTGTTTCTTCGGCATAGGTCATCGCAATGGCCTTTTGATTAAGCGCATGGAATATGGAGGTGCGCTCTATTGCCGGATGTCCGGATATGCGGGCAATGGGCTCGAGTTCGTCCACAACTACCGGATTGGTGATATAGGCTTTGACGCCTTTAGCTATATCGCAGGCAATATCGTGAGCGATGATTCCTCCGAGATTGGATGCATGTTCTCCCATAACCGGGTTTTCGAGATCTCTCAACATGGCCGCATTCACTTCGTATATCCCCGAACTTATGGGACGTACGAGACCGCCTCTGCCGACAACGATGTCGAAGAGGTTCAATTCGTATCCGGCTTCTTTCAGTTCCTTGACGATGATGTTTTTACGAAACTCGAATTGAGAGGCGACATTGTGGAATTTTCCGATTTCCTCTGCCGAATGTTTGATGTTTTTTATAAAAACCTGTTTTTCATCTTCGAAAACAGCGATTTTAGTGGACGTAGAGCCCGGATTAATAGTAAGAATATAGGACATCCTAAAATTTTAATATGTTATACACGAATTAATTCCCGACAAAAATATGAAATATTAACCAATCGGCAAAAGAATGTTTTCGGCTTATTGTTTCTTTAAATCCTGTTCCGGCCATTTTTTTACCGTCCGCATGGCATTTTTAATCATCGTTTCGATTTTTGATGCGAGTTTGGGACCTTTCCAACTTCCCGTATTGGTGATAAATGCCCAACTGTATCCGTCGTTTTGCCGTTTTAATACGGCACTTGTAGAAGACAGGGTACCCGTTCTAATCCATTCCCCGTTTTCCCGGGTATGCATCCAGCCTATGGGTAATTGCCGGGTGTCGTGTTTTGTCATATATGCAACGGTTTCGGGCTTTAGTATATCCGGAACGGCGGGATCTCCGTCAATGGCAGCCGTAAACAGCAGGAGTTCCGAAGGAGAAGCGACCCAGGCTCCGGCACCCCATAAAAGATTGATATCGTTTCCTCCGTAACATTTGGGGCGCTCTTTGTTTTTCCCGTCGAAAGAGAGGATGGGTTCTTCATCCCTGCTTTCGTAATAGCGAACCTCGTTTTTATACCGTTCTTTATAAAAATTCCGGGCAATGTGCATGTCGAAACAACCTGCCGGATGCAGGATTTCTTTTTGTATGAATTCCTCATAATCTCTCTCCGATACCTTTTCTATTATCTTCGATAAGATGACATAACCTAAATTCGAATAAGAGGTGGATTGACCCGGCGTATAGTGCAGTTTTTTCGAAATCGCATATCGAATGAGCGTATGGGATGAAATAGGCGGGGATACTTTCATCGTTTTGGCTACCGTAAGAGGGGAAAATACGGGGTCGCCGTATCTGGAACTGAAACCCGATCGATGGCGAAGGAGATGCTCTACGGTAATGTTTTTTACTCTTTTATCTTTAATGTTCGTAAAATCGTTATCGTTGAGAATGCCGTTTTCCCCGAATACGCAGTCGTCGAGTTTCAATCGGCCGGATTCGACTAATTTCATAATGCCCGCAGCTGTAATAAGTTTCGAAACGGAAGCTATGCGAAATATATTGGACGGAGTCGTTCCCGTTTCGTTATCGGCAATACCGTAACCTTTGGCATATACGAGTTTGTTGTCTTTCATAAGGGCGAAAGAAGCACCTTTGATTTCCCATTTGCGAAGAAATTTTTCTATGGCGTTGTCCAATTTTTTTGTTTCCGGACTATCGGATAATTCATTTTTGATTCTGAAATGTATTGCTTGTCTGTATTCCGTTTTGGGATTGTGAATGGATGCCGGAATCGGGAGACGGCTTTTTTCCGTATTTTTTATATTTATGGCGTTGGCAATGAGTATAAAGAAAAAACTAAGTGTAAAAAGTACGGTCCAATATTTCATGCGGGCAATCTTTATCCGAAGCAATATTACGAAAAATACGGTATACGGCAAAATTTGTTCTTTATGTATTTTTTAGAATTTTATGCCGATGAATTCAAAGTATAGTTTTACGAGTTTTTTTAATAAAGGGGTATTCGTTTTCATGCCGGTTTGATTTATCCGGGAAATAGGGAGGAGAAGAGGGGAAGTTCCGGTGAGAAAAGCCGAATCGTAATCCCGTATCTCGGATAAGGCGATTTTTTTCTCGACGATTTTTATATGATGGATATTACAAATTTCGAATACCCGTTTTCGACTCGTACCCGGAAGTACGAATGCGGTAGGTGCCGTAAATACGATATCTCCTTTTATGAAAAAGAGATTGGAACGGGAGCCTTCCGTCAAATAATTATCGGCGTCCGTAAGGAGAACTTCCCATACCTTGTGTTTGCGAATCAGGTCGTCGGCGATTGTTCTCAATTCCGTATTTATATATTTTATTTCCGGATTTTTTCGGGAAGCGTATAGACTTATGGTAGGCACTCCGTTTATGTAGGAATTCTTGTCGGGATAATGATGCGGTATGCGGAAGAGATATTCTTCGGCCCGGTTTTCTTTGAAGGAGAGGACGTATTTTATATTGCCTTCTTCGATATGCTCGAGTCGGATTAAACGGGTTATTTTTTCGGGTATATTCAGTTCTTGTATTTTTATGCGGACTTGAGGGCAAGCAATGGAGAGAGAATTGGCAAGTCGTTTTAGATTATCTTCTAAAAATAAGGGTTGTCCGTTGAAAATGCGAATTACTTCGTATATCGATACGGTATTTTCGAATAGTGAATCCGGAATTTCGGGGATGTCTTTTATGAAATTGTTTACAATGGCTTTCATGGTTGCGTTTTTTTACAAAAATACGGGAAATTCCCTAATATCATATTTATGAAAGCGGAAATCGAATGATTTACCCCTTTATTTATGCTTTACAATCGGCGATGGAAATTTCGGGAAAATATGATTCGGAGATTCGGATAATAATTAAATTTGCATTGTTTGATTATTCGGAAGTTCCGATTTTGTGTGGGAAATCTTATCCGTATCCTTTATAGAGGACTTCTGAAAGCAATCGAACGGGTGATTATGTAATTTTGATTTCCGGAAGTCCTTCTATGACGTTTTTCGAATACGGGCGGCGGAATTTTCAATATATGAATTAAACCTATGGAATATGGCATTCGGTGCATTGTATAAATATGTTCGAGAGGAGACTTGCGAAGGAGTATCGCCCGAACACATATTGGTATTTGCTTTTCGGGCGGCGAAAAAACTTAAATGGAGCATAAAGCGTATAAGTGAAGACGGATTTATAGCTTATAATAATCGCTCTATGGGTTCGTGGGGAGAAGATATACGTTTTGAAATTACGGGAGAATCTTTCTCGATAACGAGTGAGTACTCGAGGAGACAACTCATGGCCCGGAGAAGAAACAGGCGCAATGCGGAAGAATTTATCTATATGTTCAAGTACATGAAAAATAATATGTCCGCTGCCGAAGCCGAACGGCAATATGCAAAACTCAAACCTCGTTTTGTTTTGAAAAAGGAAATGTCGGTTTCCCGGCCGGAATCGGAGAGAGGGTATAAATTGCCTCCTTTTTTTGCATTCTTCAAACCCGTACCGAAGTATACGATAACTCCGCTGCTTATCGATTTGAATGTTGGGGTTTTCATAGCTATGGTATTGAGCGGAGCCGGTATTTTTTTGCCGGACGTTGAAACTTTGATTGCATGGGGAGCTAATTTTTCGCCTCAAACCCTTGGCGGAGAATGGTGGAGATTGTTGTCGAACTGCTTTGTTCACATAGGTATTCTGCATTTGCTGATGAATATGTATGCATTGTTTTATGTGGGAACATTGCTCGAACCTTATTTGGGGAAGGCCCGTTTTCTTTCCGCCTATCTTCTCAGCGGTTTCTTTGCCAGTGTCGTCAGCTCGTGGTGGAATGAAATGACTGTAAGTGCAGGAGCATCCGGGGCTATATTCGGAATGTACGGAGTTTTCCTTTCCATGCTCACCGTCAAAGTCATTTATAAAGCCAAACGGAAGGCTTTACTCACCAGTGTGGTCGTATTTGTGACTTACAACCTCTTGGCCGGAATGAAGGGAGGAATTGACAATGCCGCACATATCGGAGGTCTGGTGTCGGGAATTATTTGCGGTTATATATATTGTCCGGGATTCATACATATCAGGAATAAAAAAATAAAATACGGAACTCTTGCCGTCGCAACCGCACTTATAGTAGTTGTAGGCACGGGTATATGCATGAATGTCGAGCCGTACGAAATTAAGGAATACGACCGGAAAATGGAAACTTTTGGCGAATGGGAGAAGAAAGCATTGGCGGTTTACGATATTTTCGAGGATGCTTCCCGCGAGACCGTTTTGCATGAGATAGAGACAAAAATGGTATTTTATTGGCGTAAAAACAGGCAATTGCTCGAAGAAGTCGGGAATCTGAAACTTCCTCCCCAACTTTACGAACTCGTTCGTAAATTGAAGGAATATTGCGAGGTTCGCATACGGGTTTCGGAAATTATGTACAAATCCGTTTTTGAGGATACGGATATTTATGAACATCGGATAGACAGTCTGAATCACCGGATAGATGAAATTTTAAGCGAACTTGAAAATGAATGATTGAGATTTATTCGGGGGAAATTTATATTTCTTCCATACCGGCATTGTTGTTTTCATACGGGATATTTATCCGGAAGACATACCGGTTGAGAGTTTTATTTTTTAACAAACCCCGAGAGGAAATTCTCCCCTTGGGAATTAATTAAAATTACAGGAAATGAAAAGAATCGCTTTTTTAGTCATTTTGTTGTTGACGGGAAGTCTTGGTACCGTCCGGGCACAGGAAGAAGGGAGATATATAGAAGTAACGGGTTCTGCGGAAATGGAAATCGTTCCGGATATAATCCATTATGTTATTTATATAAAAGAATATTGGAAAGAAGAGTTTGACGGGAAATCCAAACCGGAAGATTATCGCACGAAAGTACCTCTCTCGGAGATTGAAAAAGAGGTACGGAAGGCTCTGGGCAAAGTCGGTATCGACAGTCAAAGCATACGTACTCAGGAAATGGGACATTATTGGCGGCAAACGGGGAAAGATTTTCTTTTAGGTAAGCAATTTGATCTGACTCTTTCTTCTTTCCTGCAGGTAGATGCTCTATTCAAAGCTTTGAACATGCGCGGTATCGAATCCATGTATATAGGAGAACTCAAATCTAAAAATGCGGAACTACACCGTAAACAGGGGAAGATAGCAGCCTTAAAAGCCGCCCGTGACAAAGCGGAATATCTGGTGCGCTCCGTGGGGAAAAATTTAGGCGATGTTATTCGTATCACGGAAAGGGATACGGAAGGTCGCTCCCCTTATTTTTACACTGCCCGGGGCCAAAGCAATATTTCGGCGGAGCTTACGGGAGGACAGGAGTATCGTATTCTTAAGCAGCGATATGAGATTATTGCCCGCTTTGCCATAAAGGATTAGTGGAAGGATTCGGGTGACCCCATTGAGATATTCCCGTATGATTGAGACCTCCGTCAATCCTGATTTTTGATAGCGGTTGACGAAGGTCCCGGAAATATTTCAATTGCCTTGCTCTAAGGTGCGGGTGGTAAAATAACCATCTGATATTGAGGGAGTAAATTTGATGGAATTGTTATTCAATACCGATTTCCGTTTGTTTTTCAGATTGACCATCGTCATTTCCTTAAAACGATATTTATGGTTTTTGGTGTCCACTTCGGTAATTGCGGAGACGGTCATTTCCTTTTCTTTTTCGCCGGCAAGATTGTAGTATGTAGCCTTGCGAATGACGAAAATCCGTTTATCGATATAGGAAATTTTCTTTGAGAAACCGTTTTCATTGGCAATTGTCTTGTTTTTAGGTATGATTTCCAAGACATAACAATCATGTCCATCGACTTTCTGCTCAGTCAAGAATTTATAGTTGAAATCCTCTACGGCAGGTGTGGACATATCGGCGTAAGAAAACTCCGAACCCATAAAGCTTTTTGCATTCTCTGAACTCACGATGCGACGGGTTTTCCGGAGAGCGGGCATATAAATCCACTTGTCGTCCTCCTTGTTCAGGTAGTCGAACGAGAGGAATCCCGTGCCTTTTACATCGGCGGGCTCGATAAACCGAATGAGTTTCTTTTCTAAGTTGCCGTTATCGTATATTTTACTCGCGATATGCATCTTGCGAACCCGTTTGTCTCCGGACGGACTGTAAACGGTCATGGACGATTGTGTTTCCATCCCGGCAACACGAGTGGCTTCAATGGCTTTCTGCTGTACTTGTTGCGGAGATAGTCCTTTCTGTGCATGAGCCGTAGCGGACCATGTGCTCGCGATTGTAATAATCGCCGATAAAAAAATTTTCTTCATTGTATTTATTGTTTGACGAATATTTATGTTTCAATCCTCTTTGAAAAGCACGAGAGCTTTTGGTAAATTACTTATAAGTTTTCTCGAAAAAGCTTTTATGCTTTTAGCTGTTTTTTCTCGTGCTTTTATTCTCTTTGTTCTTTATGTCATTTACGACGTGCTTTCTGTCTCAAAAATTTCGGTTTCAAAACCATGCATAGCGCAGGTACGAGCAGTACGGCCGCAATAAGGCATACGAAGATGATGGTCACCATCATCGTTCCGAAAAAGCGGACGGGCAGAAAGCCGGAAAAGAGCAGAACCACAAATCCGATGATGACGGCGATTGCATTGAATACGATGCCGCGTCCTGTTGCCTTGAACAGGCGATGTACAGCCTCTCTATCGTCGTAACCCGCACGCCGTTCCTCCCGATACCTCCAGACGACATGAATCGTGTAATCCACACCGACACCGATAAGGATAGAGGCTTGGAAGGCGGTCATAAAGTTCAGGTCGATACCGAAATATCCCATCAGTCCGAAAAGCATCAGCATGGCAAACACGAGCGGAACGATTTGCAGCAATCCTGCCTTAAACGACTTGAAGCCGAAGGAAATAATAACGAAGACGACGATGAGGGAAGTCAGTAGAGAAAGAAACTGCCCGTTTACGACATGCTTGTCCATATCCGTAAACACATCGGCATTGCCGCCGACAAGTTTCACATTAGGGTCATCTTTTACCGTCTCCTTGATTTGAGCAACGCATTGTCGCAATACGGGCGTGTTCAATTCCTTGAAACGAATCATCAGGAGGGCTTTCTCAAAATTGAAATCCACCATTTTTTCCAAATCTCTTTGGCTTCCGCTCATCAGATATAACTCGAAATATTGCGATACGGCATCGTATGTGTCGGGGATTTTATCATATCCCTCTTCGCCTTTATTGTAAAGAGCACGGCTGATCTGGCGCGTAACCTTGGCGATAGACTGCGTGGTCCCCACTTCGGGGATTTCTCGCACCCTCTTTTCCAAATCGTCGATTTTCTTCAACAGTACGGGATTTTTTACGTCTCCTTCGAACACGACACAAAGCGGGAAGAAGCCTCCTAATTCCTTATTGATAATTTGTGCGGACTCCTTGGCAGGATGTCCGTCGGGGAACAATTCGGCAGGATTGGAGTTGATACTGAAACGCAACAGTCCGGCTGCTCCGATTAGGGAAACGACGATGAACATGACTAAAATAGTCTTGGGTTTTTTCGTTACCCAATCGGCAATAAAATCCAACAATCTGTCCAACCCTATTCCTCTTTTGCTTTTGGGATTGTCATCCGCTCTCAATCGGGGTTTTGTTTTGGGAAGAACCGAGCTCAATGCGGGGATAAAGAACAGACTGCCAATCAAGGCAAGTCCGATACCGATACCGCCGAGAATCCCCATCTGCCCACCGGGAATCAGTACATGCCCCAACATACAGAGCAATCCCGCAATGGTTGTCAATCCCGATAAAATGATGGGAGCCCCGAGACTTGTAACCATTTTAACAGACAGGTCTTTGGGGGTATAGTCGTTTCCGGGCACATTGTCTCTCTGGTAACGGGCAAACATGTGTATGCCGTAGGAATTGGCGGTAGCTATCAGCAATACGACCAAAATAATGGTCGTAACGGCAAATTTCCATCCCAACAATGGCGTTGCACCCAATGCCGTGAATATCGCCATGACCACAATCAGGATGGGAAGCCATACGCCTCTGAACTGTCGGAAGCTGATAAAGAGGAAGACCATCATCAACAGCAACCCGAGAGGAATGAGCCGAGCCATGTCCTTTTGCATCATACCCGCATTCTGCATCCGCATATAGGGCGAACCTCCCAGAAGGACTTTCTCTGCACCGGGATACTTGGCTATCATTGCCTCCACTTGGTCTATTACCTCCTTGTCCTTTGCTCCGGGTTCAAGCAATCCAATAATGGCTGTGGTCGTAAAATCTTCGGAGACCACGCTTCCGTAGACAAGGTCGTTACCTGCAAGCTCCTTTTTGATTGCGACGGCATCTTCCGTCGTCCGTGGAATCATTTTCACGGCCGCATCAACGGTCATGGCATCATTCTCACTGCGGACATTTTTCAACTCGAATACGGACATCACTCGCTCTATGCCTTTGATGTTCTGCATATCCTGCGAGAAATGCTCTACACGTTCCAACGTCTTGCCGTTCACCACATCGTCCGTCTGTACGACAATCATTACCATATCCGTTCCTCCGAACATCTTCTCTATCTGTTTTTGGTTCATGCGGGAAGGCAAGTCCTCCGGCAGATAGGTAAGCAGGTCGGGATTAAAACTTGCATTCTTCATCTGAAAGCCCATAAAGGCTGTCAGGGCAAGAAAGAACACGATGACCGCCCAGCGGTATCGTATCACAAATTCAGCTAACTTCTTCATTCGATATTATTTTGAGATTATGATCTAAAACGAAACTTTCAACTCCGTAAAAACCGCATTCTTGGTCTTTTCCAATATCCCGAACAGACGGTCGTCCGGTCCGTAAAACAGCTGACCTCCCACCGCAAGCGTAACGGCATCGGCTATGGCATAGCGAACTTTGGGTTGAAAGAAGTATTCTTTTGTGCTGAATTGGCATAACCCAAGTAATTCCACGTTCAATGTTTCGTGGGATAATGACAGGGATGGTCTGACCGAAACCGAATGATTCCAACACTCGTGCTGCGTGAAGACGATGCGATTCAGCGAGTTAAGTTTCCGTTCCGCCGGATTGCCTTTGATGTCAGTCGTTAAGTCCGGAATATACTTACCTATGTACTGTACAATCAAACTGAATTTATCCCAGCTTCGGTCAATCCCTATCGTATATTCCATCTGCTTGTTGGGAACGGAATAAATGGAATTATTGCTTTTTTCGGGGAGTGAACAGGCGAACTCGCCTCTTAATCCGTAGTTGCCCAATGAGGTGGAAAAATCCATTCCGACAACATGCACCCGATAGGGCTCTTGTGACAAAAGAATTTCAGAGGGAGTCTTTTCATAAGCGATACCGGGAAATTTATGCAATCCGTTGTAATAGGAAAGAGAGAGGTCGAAAGACGGTTTTTCCAAATCTATTTTCAAACCGAAAGACTGGTCTTTCCACCGATAAGGATGCTTCTCATTCTTCCATACAATCCCATCTCCCATAGGCTTTCCGATGAATGGGAACAATGACGATTTGTAAACGGGTATCCAATCCGCTTCGATACGGAAAGGATAGGGATTAAAGACGCCTTTTACGACAAAATTTCCTATACGTTTGTCGTCTTCCTCCGGAGAGAACACACAAAAGTCTTGGGGAGTAACGTTATTGGTCGGATTGAACCCGTCGGCCCGTCCCCAAAGAACGATTTGCTCCCCTGCACGAAAATCGAATTTGCCGAGATTAAGATTTACATAAGCTTCGCGGATGTAGAATTGATGATGACCGTTGCCATCGGCTTTGTAACGAACTTCCGAAAAGGCGGAAGCCTTTGCTCCGACGGGAACTGCCAATTTCAAGGCTCCTTCTCCGTAGTAATTGCGTATTTCCTTTTCTCCGCCGAATATGCCTGCACGGAGGTATCCGTTGATTTTAATACGATTTTCTTGTCGGACATCTTCCGCTTGCAACGTCTCATTCGGAGATTGTGCATGACAGGGAATAACATAAGATAGCAGACATACCGCTATTCCGACTAAAAAATTCCGTTTGATAGGTTCCATTTCTATTGCCTTTAAAATTCGGAAACAAAGGTCGGAACTTTATCAAGGGTAAAATAACCCTCATAAATCAAATAATATCCCTATTGTGTCAAATCTACAAAGAGTTGAGATATTGCTTGGGATTTATCTTATGATATTTGCGGAAAGCCTCCGTAAAATGGCTGAGATTGGCATATCCGACTTTATAGCCGACTTCGGATACAGAGTATTGTCGAGTGGAAAGCAATCGTTTCGCCCATTCCATCTTTTCGGACAGGGCATATTCGGCAATCGCCTTTCCGATGACTTGTTTGAAGCATTTTTGCAGTTTGGAGCCGCTCATATTGGCTTCACGCGCCAATTCGGGAATGCCCGGTACATTGCCGAGACTTTGGAGAATCCTTCGACGGATACGGAATACGGCTTCCACATCGTTCAAATTCAGGTTGGATAAAGATTTTATTTCCGAACGCTTTTCGAGTTTTTCAAGGAACATTGTCAATAATTCTATCGCCTTTCCATGCAAATGGAGTTCGGAAAAAAGTGCATCGCTTTCGGCTATTGCCTTGATGCCGTCAAGTGTTTGCTGCATCGCAGGCGTGATAGTCTCGAAAAGATAAAAAGCCTTGTCCGATTGGAGCAACCGCCCGATGTAGCTTTCGTGAGTCGTATCCATCTTTTCGACCCAATCCTTATTGAAAGTCAGCGTAATGTTTTCATATCGTCTTTTGGGAGGGAAACTCCACTCCGTAGGAATGCTGCTCGAAGGCATAAAGATACCGTCGAGCGTATCTATTCCCACCGTTTTTGTCTTCGTTCCGATAATCTGCTCGTGTTTATGCTCATTGATATAGAACATAACGGGAATCCATTTCGAGCTTTCCACCGAGCGGCGTACCATCGTCATCGGCTCGTATGACACGAAACTGATATAGGTCAATGTAAGCCACGGCAACGGATAGTATTGCTTGAAAAAGCCGCTACCCACCGAGGGCGGAACGGTAAAGCCGTTATCCGTTACCGATGTCCCGAATTGCTCGGCAACCATCTCCATCCAATCTTCGGGCTTATCGATAGCACAAAATTCTATGGTCATACGCTTTTCAACACATTTCTTAAATCTCTGACATATCTGACTTGCCAATATTTCAAATACATCTTCACGAACGGAGTCATAAACCATTTCTTAGGCTCTATGTACTCCGTGAAATCAATCGTGGCAGTCTTTTCATTGCCACTGAAAACACCGACCCAATGACCTTTCATCTTTTCATTCTCCATATCAAACTCCCACAGGCAGCAAGGCTCTTGTTTTGTTATTGTAAAAACGGTTATGTATCCACCTTTCGTAATCTCTACAAATTGCGTGTCTGATACGACTTCTATCCTTTCAATATCACTTCTCCATGAGTAATCGGTAAGTGATGTTACAACTTTCCAAACTCTCTGCAAATCGCACGGAAATACGGCTTTTATGTTTGACGTTACGGCCATAAAGTTTAGTATTTCAGAAAAATGTCGTTATCTCACGAATCCGTTTTTGTAGAAATCATACCACTTGTCAATCTGCTCGGGACTGTTGGCTTTCAGCAATAGAAGCATCTTACGAGTGAATTCCAAATGTCCTACACCATTTGCCGTAACGATATTCCTGTCACTGACAGCCTGTGCTTCTACATACCCATCTTCATTTGTGTATTTATCACCACCCCAATGTTTGAGTTGGTCGAGACCGTTGCCTGTATGCTTTATGTTGTTCAGGAAACCGTACGAACATAGGAACGAAGCACCGTTGCATATCGCCCCGACAATTTTACCTTTATCCAAAGCCTCTTGTACCAGTGGTGCGACAAGTTCTGCTTCGGGCGAGTCCCAACGGTTGCCACCGATAAGCACCAAGGCTGCATAATCTTTCGGCATATTCTCAAAAGAATAATCAGGTAAAGTCCTGAAACCTCCGATGGAACGGACAGCGTCCAAGGTCGGAGCAACGGTATGCACTTCGTACTTTATTTCACCGCCCGGTATCACGCCCACATGAAGAGCCGTGGAGAGAAAAGCCCCCTCCCAGTCTGTGTATTCATTTAACAAGATAAATAAAACTTTCTGTTTCATTGATGTATATATTTTTACTTTAATAACTTCGTTGCAAGTTTGTAAGTGAACAGAACTCGAGGGTTGGACAAATCCCATTGCTGTACTTCCTGCCGTATCAATTCAGAATGCTTTTTACTTATATCCCTCAAAGCATTTCCTACGGATTTTCGAAGATATTCGCTTTCGTGTGCTTTGTGCTTACTGATTAACGCAACGGCAAGCATAGAATTTTCTTTGAAGAATGGGCGACTTGTCCAAATCCTCAACCCCTCCGTTACGGCACGAATAACATTCGGGTTATCGTCATTCAGCCATTCTTCGATAAGAGGTAAAGACGCTTCATACCCTCTGTGTTTGCAAACCTCGTCGAAAGCCTTCGCAAGCATTTCCTGCACACGCCAATTCTCATCGGTGCTTACTTGCTTTTTCAGAAAACAAAGGGCATCGTTATTCGTTGTCGCTAATCTCCCCAATATCGTTGTCGCCAACATTCGGGCTTGATAGGCTTCGTGTTTAAACAATTCGATAGCAAGTTCAAAACACTGTTCCTTTGAGTATGTCGAAAGGATTTCCTCAGCCCCATCAAGGATGTGCTGAAAACCATGCTCTATTTGCAGTATCTTGTTCAAGATATTGTCTATTCCCATTGTCATAAATCTTTTCTAAGGTAAATCATATCGACGAGTTGTATATCTCCTTCGAAAATTGGATGGTCGTAATTGTCCGTGAAATAATTCTTTATTCGATGAGATTTTTCAAAACCACAACTTTCATAGAACGATAAGATGGCCGGTATTTCACCGGTCCCAACAAGCATTGTCTTGTAGTCGTTTTTGTAGAAATCGGAAATGTAATTTATTAATCTTCTACCGTAACCCTTGCCTTGATATTGCTCATATGTTGCTATATTTTTTAATTCACAGGTATTACCGTTTAAAGGTACTACAACACAAACGCTTTTCAAATCGCCGTCATACAAAGCAAACAAATCTCCACTCGGCAAATATTTGTCAATCATATCCTCTTGCTCATCTGCTAACAATAGCAAGTCAAGGAATCGTTTCTTATGCTTAGTGATTCTTTCAATTTTCATCTTATATTTCATCTTTTTTGAGCGGGCAAAATAGCTTGAGCAAATCGGTAAAGCAGTCTTCGGGTTTGTCGATAGCACAAAATTTTTAACCATACGCTTTCTTTTTACAAAGATAAAAAAGCGAGGATAAAAAAGACAGAATAGTCCGTTTTTTATCCTCGTTGAATTTGAATGATAAGAAAAGAGGAGTCAGAATGCCGAATTCTCCGAAATCACCTTGCAGCTATGTATAGCAGGGGCAACTTGACTAAAAAGAAATTTATGCCCTCTCTTCTTTGTTCATTATTCGAATACAAGTAAACTTGAAGGTACTCCTATGGTGGTAACAACCGGTTTTTGTGAGCATTCTTCCGTTTTGGTGTTGTAAGTATAGTAACCTGTGCCATCTTTGCACGTCATACCGAAGACGATAAAATCTTTGTATTGTGTACAAGCAAAAGCTCCCATACTTGTGGTCAAAGGGAGGTTGAGTTTCTTGATGGTTTTGTTCCAAAGGTTGATTTTAACCGGTTGATAGTTGAAATCAAGAATTGATGATTGCATAGGGTCTTGATGTTGAGTGTAAGCCGGAACGTTGATGCAAGCATATGCAATCCCATCTCCTGCATAGTAGAACGGCAGGATATAGGCAGCATCAGTGTCGAGACCTGTTACTTTTGTCTTGGATGGTTGGAAGTAATAATCCTTGTCCCATTCGTCAGTATCTTTTTTAATACGCAAGAAGCCGTCTTTCAAAGGATTCATTCCATCCATGCCTATGCTGTAGAAGTAGATGTCACCATGTTCGTCCTTGATGGCGTTAGAGTGGCGAAAAAGGCCCACGGATGCAGTTCGCTTGTCTTTAATTACTTTTTCCACTGTGTTTGTCTTCAAATCGACGATGGCGACCTCTGCTCCAGTTCCGGGCCATGAGGTGTGGGGGGAATTTTTCTGATTAAGAGAGACGTACAATTTCCCCTCACGGATTACATTGCATCCCGGATCGGGATTATTGTCATTCGTTGCATATTTTGCAAGATCAATCTCACCTTTTTGCTGCATCGTTTGAGGATTGAATATGCCCATCTTTCCACGTTTACTGAGCGATACATAGGCTGTTTCATCATCGAGGAAAGTAATTTCTCCCGGACGAGAGTCCTGTCCGAAAGTCATTGTCTTACCTTTTACCAAACGTCCTTTGGTATCTCTGGTGAATTGATGAATTTTATCGCCCCACACTCCTTCGGCTACCAATACCGTATTGTCACGGACAAAGGGGTAAGTTCCGAAGCCGAACTCGTACGTATTCTTATTGTTGACCTCTTTCTGCGAGAGATCCGAGAATGTCCCCAAATAATCAGTCTTCTGATCAATCTGATTGATAAAGACAAAATGTTGTTGTACCTCATTGGGCGTAGGTTTTGGGTCGTCGTTCTTGTCGCAGGACGTCAGCCATATGGAGCTGACCAGCATAGCAGAAAGGGCTATGTTCTTCAATGTTGTTGTTCTCATTATCATTTATGTTTAGAATTATAAAATACCTTTCGAGAAGACGTATCTGAATTTGAGGTGGAATGTCCGTCCTGCCAATGGTTGGCGGAACTGATCCCACACTTCTTTATTCATCAGATTGTGGCATTCCAAAGCGATGGAATATTTGTTCTTGTAGGTCAATAGCAGACCAATATCATTGACGAAACTGCGAGGAATGCGCCGTTTTTGCAATTCGGTAAGTTCCCAAAAGTAGAAGAACTCTTCTGTGAACTTCCCGTCCCAGAAAGCCTTGACATACCAGTTCTTGAACAATCGGTCGCTGTGATATTCCGCTCCGAAGTTGGCAAACAGGTAGGGAATATTCGGTAGTCGTAAGCCTTTTGTCGGATTGGGAGTAGTGCTTTTGGGAAGATAAGCGAGCGCATCCCGAACATCTTGATATGTGCAATTCGCATAAGCGTATATCGATGGCGTAACGTCGGCTTTCAATTCGGTTTCAAAACCTTTTATACGGACTTTTTCCGCATTGACATATCCGGCTGCCATGTGCTGTTTTATCAGTTTTATCATATCGCCGACTCGCATATAAAAACCGTTTACTTCGAATTGAAGTCTCGACATGCCAAGCACATCGTTTTTATCTATCAGGAATCCCAAGTTAAAGTTGTGGCTTTTTTCAGGCTTCAGTTCCGCAGCAGGGAATGTAATAATACCGTCACCGAATAACTCTTTTGAATTGGGAAGACGTATGCCTGTTTGATAAGAGCCTTTTAGGAGAAAGCCTTTGAACGGTTCGTATTTCATCGCCTCAATCCAACCGAACTGCAAAGCCGTATTCTCTTTTTGTTTCGGCGGCGTTGAGATTTCGTATGAAGTCAAATCGTCGATTTTCGATTGCAGATAATAATGCTTTGCAGATAACATGTTAGTCAGTTTCCTATTGAACAGTTTTGTTTCATAAGTCAGTCCGGACACAATACTTGTTTTCTTTCTTGGAAAGCCTGCCACTTCAAAACCGGCATGTTTGCCGGCAATATCGTCCTTTGGCTGCTCACGGGCATAATTAAGCAGAATATTCAAATTGATATTGTGATTGGACGAGATTCTGTAATCGCAATTGACACGTTCATTGAGTTCAAAAGATTTGTTGTCCGAATCGTGAGGAACACTTCCCGTTTCGCCTCGTCCGTTAGGGGCAGGATAGATATTTCCTTCGAAGTCATGATTTACCCTTGCCGTATCTGTGAAATTATTTGTTGTATGAGAGAGAGAAAAATGCGACTCGAAGTTAAGACGGTTATCCAACATGCCATTTTTTATCAGTTTGTTCTCCAACATAAACATTTCCGATTTATGCTCCGCATATTGTATATTCCTCAATATACCCTGTATCTCATTGAAACGGTTGTAATATCCGAATTCGGTGCTGATTTCGTCAAACCGAAGCTTCGTGAAAGCTATCTTCCCTTTTAACATGTACGAACGAAAACGGTCATGATCACGTTTTACAAGCAAGTTTTCTCTCTCTGGCACTCTGAACGAATAATCATTTTCGGCAGAGGTATAATATCCTCCCATACCGAGCAGTATGCCTCTCTTTGGAAAATTCTTACGAGAGAAAACACTTCCCTTATGTGTTTGATAAGAACCGAGTTCATACGAGGCATCCAAATAATCCGTACTGAATTCTTTCGTCACGATATTGACGGCACCTCCCAATCCATCGCATCCGAAGCGGGCAGGAATAATACTTTTATAGACCTCAATCCGTTCGATGATATCTATCGGGATTTCATCAAGAGAAAAGTTTCCATCCTCCGTATTCATCGGTATCCCGTCCCAAAGAATCCGAATACGATTGCCCTCCAAGCCGTGAACGATGATCCTCGAACGGCTTCCCAGGCCGCCGCTTTGGCCTATTTTCAATCCGATTGTTTTGTTCAATGCCGATTCTAAAGAAATGGTACGTCCCTGTAATTCTTTTCCGCTGATAACGGAAATCGCTTCGGGAGACTCTCTGATAACTTGAGCTTTGGATTTACCCGTAACAACAACTCCATCCAATTGTCGGGCATTCGGCCGGAGTCGTATCGTATGCTTATTTATGGAAGTTTTCAGTGTATCCGTAGTCGTTTCATACCCTACACATCGGACTGAAACGACATAGGTATTGGCAATTCCTGCCGGTATACTTACGAGACCGCACCGATTTGTCGAACTTCCATCCTTGAAATCGGAAGCTCCGACGGGTTTCCATTGTACGGTAGCAAATTCGATTCCGTTTCCATTATCCGCATCGACGACCCTTAATTCGAGCGAAGACCTCTGCGCTTCGAGATATAACGGAAATACCCCCAATGCAAACAGTATACCCACAGCCTTCCGGATATGATAAACTCTTGAATCTTTCATATAATAGGTTCATTGTTGAATTTTGTTTCAAAATTAAAATAGAGGTTTTATGAAAAATAACCCGATTATCCACACTTATAACCCGATTGTATTGATTTATCCTTGCTGCATGTCGACTGTTATCATCACGCTCATTATTCATCGGATGTTTACACATTAGAGAGACTCTCCGTGTTTGATTGCAGTTCTCCTTCAATTGAATCTTATTGGAATTGAAACTGTTCTTTCAAAAGTCCTTGGCACCGCCGCCTTTTACCCTTAATTGCACCTTATTGGAATTGAAACGATGTAGAGAGTTGTAATCGGTAATTTTGAATCGTCAAAAATCGGA
This sequence comes from Marinifilaceae bacterium, assembly GCA_041846495.1. Classification (GTDB taxonomy): domain Bacteria; phylum Bacteroidota; class Bacteroidia; order Bacteroidales; family Marinifilaceae; genus JBGZEX01. The sequence goes on along the minus strand of JBGZEX010000010.1, from coordinate 381 downwards.
AAAGTAAAATCGACAGGTATAGAAAAAAATAACATCGTAATTTTGTGGTGGCTCGACCCCCAAAACAAACGGACTAATGCTTTATGCGGCTTAGGATGCCCGTTTGAGAGTTTCAACTCAAAAGGAAATTGTTTTATTATCACTTGAGATACACCACAGCATAGAGCCTGTGGCGATGCCTTCCCATACGCCCATCCCAAGGCTACCTGGGTAGTGTTCTAAAAAGTGTGTAATTTTCATTCTTGCCTCAGGACATTATTCCCCTGACTTCGTCATTGCGTACCCCAAAAATCCTCATCAAATAGTTTAGCTATTCTCTGATGTCTTGTCATCAGCATGGTTTGTGTATAAACCTCCTTGTTCAGAGGTAGTTTGATTTGT
>JBGZEX010000009.1:0-4166 GCA_041846495.1 Marinifilaceae bacterium | reverse complement strand
CTTTCTGAAACTTTCAAGATTCAGGCTCTCAACCAGAGCGTCAACCATGCGCACCGGATCGTTCTTTGCAATATCCTCGTCAATTCTTTGAGGAAAAAGCACTGTTTGGTTGGGATTGTAAGGACGAAAATGTATCTTTGTCATATATAAAAAGTTATGCTTAAAGATACAAAATCTTTAGGTAATAACAAAGCCCCTGCTTGTGAAAGTCGGGGCTTTGTGCATAAAAAAAGAGGTGTGCATTTTGACACACCTCCATAGATTTGGTTGAGAGGTTTTCCGATTACTCCGTGTAAATCATCTCTTCCCGTATATGATTTACGATAAACATTCCAGTTTCTGGCTCCGTTAACGGATAGTTTCCAATAGAGTTCCGGTCTTCGAAATATTTCATACCTGACTAAAAATTCAAAACCTTCATTAGAAATGGCACTTGAATTCATCCATTGATTTTCATATCCGATTAAAAGCTGTTGCATAGGGATAAGTGTCAAGAGTTTATCCGTATACCGATAATAATAATCTCCGGTAACCTGCAAACGATGGTCAAAAAGATTGAGATCGAAACCGATGTCGTATTGGGCGGTTTCCTCCCAACAAAGATTTTTATTATACAATCCTTCATACCAATTGGGGGTTAATGTGGAAGTATTAAAAAGAGGAGTACCTACTTCTAAAAATCCCAAGGCCCGATAGGCATGATAGAACTGCATTCCGGAACGTCCCCAAGAGGCCCGAATTTTTCCCAATCCCAACCATGGGAAATTGTCTTTTATAAAAGGTTCTTCCGAAAAAGTCCAGGCTATTGCTCCGGCAGGAAAATTTCCCCAACGGTTATTTTCTCCGAACACGGAACTTCCATCCTTTCGGAAACTCAAAGAGGCATAATAGCGGTGTTTATAATTGTACTCCGCCCGTCCGAAAAATGAAATAAGCCGTTTTTCCTGCATTCCGGAACGATATTTTTGGAGTACTTCGTTCATATCGTTTTTAGAAGGTAATTTCCCTGAGGCATAGTAAATTTGATCCGAAGGTAAATCCTGGGCAAAACCTCCGTTATATTCCGTCCGATTATATTCCATAGAAGCTCCGGCCAAAAAACTGATGTTGTGGATATCATTAAATGAATGCTCATAGGATAAAATATTTTCGCTAAGTCCCATAAGATTGATGCCGGTCTCCCCTACGCTCATATTGTAGTTTCGCACTCCTCCTGCCCGGTGTGCATCCCATTCCGGAATAAAGGTATTGCGCCGGTTGATGGAATAATCCAAGGCCCCCATAGTAGAGAAATGCAAATCTTTCCGGATATTATACGTAATCTTAAAATTGGCCCGCATACGGGAAGCCGTGTTTTTTTCATGGAACTCCTTTAATTTTTTTAAGATATGCTCCCAAACGACCGTCCCCTTCCCGGGCATCAAAGAACTCATATAATAAGGATCGCCGGGTACGGTTTCGAGAATAGGGGCGGAATTTTGCATTTCGATACCTTTTTCCGCACGGTCTCTACGTATAAGAGAGAGACCTACCCGCAAATCGATATGGAATTTCGTATCGGGTTCTACGCTGAATTGTCCGTTTACATCCACCCGGTCGAATCCTGTCCCGCGGAATACCCCTTTTTCGCTATAGTATCCTACTCCAATACCGTAAGTCGTTTTTTCACTCCCTCCATACGACTGAAGGTTGGCATTGGTAACTTTCCCCGTTCCGTAATATATGAGGAAAAAGTTGGTGGCGTTATTCCAAAAGGGCTGTAAACTGTCGTGAATAAAATGATATAAATACAACGGTTGGTTTCTGTCGTAACCATACATATAACATTTATTATTATACCCAATAAACTGTTGAATGCGGAAATGGCGTTCACCGTTCCCGATGGTGACGGTGGGGAAACGGGGAACGATGCCCCAGGTTTGGGAGACATTGGCGGTAACTACAGGCTTTTCTCCTTTTTTGCCCCGTTTGGTGGTTACCATGATGACGCCGTTGGCGGCGCGGGAACCGTATATGGCTGCAGCGGATGCATCTTTAAGCACTTCCACCGATTCTATCATGGCGGGATTGAGGTCGCACAGAAGATTGGTGCCGGTAACCGGAGAAGTGAATGAGAATAGAGGTACGCCGTCGACTACCCAGAGAGGGTCGGAATAGCGACGTTCCTGCTCTACGCCCAAAGAATTGAATCCCCGAATGGTGATTACCGTCCCTCCTCCTCCGGGAGAACCGGACATATTGGTTACGTCCATGCCGGCTATCCTCCCCTGGAGGAGATTGGCCACGCTCACCGAAGGAATTTCTTTGATTTCGTCGGCTTTGACTACGGATACCGAACCGGTAAGATCGCGTTTCTTAACATTTCCGTAGGCAACGACTACGGATTCATCCAAAATATTCGCCTTAATCTTCATTTTCACTTCCATAGTCTCTCCCGTTCGAAATGGGAGGATAAGCGTCTCGTAACCTATAAACGTAAATTTTAAATTCCCGGTTTTCGAAGGCACTTTAAAAGAGAATTTTCCGTTTATATCAGTCACCGTTCCTTTAGTCGTATTTTCATAACGGACATATAGTCCGGGCATTCCTTCTCCATTTTGATCGACTACACGCCCCTTTATAACAAGCGTATCCGACAGTATTTTTCTTTCCTGCCCGATTTTCTTCCGGATATAAAAAATATTCCCCTCGACATAATAATCCAAATCCGTATTTTTCAACACCTTACCTACTACGGTTCGAATCGGTTCATCATTTACCTCGAGATTACTTATAACCACGGATTCCAAATCTTCCGTAGAATAAAAAAAACGAAAATTCGTCTGTTTTTCCAAAGCCGACAATATCGCCGTCAATTTTTCATTTTTTATATGGAGCGTAACCTTATCTTGTATTATTTCTCCGGCAAAAGTTGAAACGGAAGAAAAAATAAAAATCAGCACAAAAAATATGCAGAATCGAAAAACAAGGTCCGATTTTTCGATGCAGGAATTGATATGAATCTTCCTCATAATTTATATAATTAGCATTAACTCATAAGATTAAGACTGTAAATCAGATAGTTAATACAGTCTTTTAGTAGATACACATCTCCTTTAAAAAAAGGAAACAATTTTTCTGCGTAAAAAAATGATTTTATGAAATTTTCTTCATATCTTTGAATGTTATAGGGTTAGTAATTGTACATTTTGTATAAACTAATCATAAAGCGTAAAGTGTTCGCACCACTTTGCGCTTTAGTATTTTAAAACTTCTATCTTACGACCGCTAATTTTAAAATCTACCTTTCTCAGCATTTTAAATCGATTCAGCCCTTCTTGCAAATCCCTGTTTAAAAATATCTCTCCCGTAAAACGAATATCTTTAAGAACATCATTTTTATAAACGACATCCACATCATAATGCCGGGATAAGATTTGCAAAATTTCCCTCAAAGGCATATTTCGGAACAAAAATTTCCCTTTATGCCAAGAGGTATATAATTCGGTATCCACCTCCAAAATCCGTATATCCCCATTCTTTTCCAATATGCTTTGTTCTCCGGGGAATAAGCTGTGTACGGAATCGGCGCAATACAAATCCACCCGTCCGCTCTCCAACGTCGTCCGTACGAAAGATTCATCCTCATAGGCTCGAATACAAAATTCGGTTCCGAGCACTTTCAAGCGCTGCCCTTCCACCTCTACGATAAAAGGACGGCGCATATCTTCCGTTACGGAAAAATAAGCTTCTCCCTTTAAAAAAACTTTACGTTCTCTTTCGGGAAATTCTTTAGGAAACTATCAGAGGAAAGGGTATAAGGGAGAGGACAGGAGGTAAGTGAATGAAAATGAGAGGGATTTGCAGTATATCTCTATGGTTTGCATAAGGGATTAAAGTGCAGAAGATGTGGATTTATGCAGAAGTTCCGTTACCAAATCGTTAGTCCATTCCTTGAATGGTAACGAAGAGGTAAGATGAAGGTAATTGACAGAAGAGTATTCGGTAACTCACCTTTCTAGCGTTACGGCACTTATGCTCTGATTGCGCTGAATCGGGAACACCTTTTTACGGACGATGAAGGGGCGTTGTGGTTGAAGTTCCGCAGACAAAAAACCGATACGCTTTGTCGTGTGAAGCTTCTATCCGAAGCGATGCGTTTGATAGAGCGGTATCAGTCCGAGGAG
>JBGZEX010000008.1:0-56992 GCA_041846495.1 Marinifilaceae bacterium | reverse complement strand
GAATTGAAATTACAACGGCAAGTCGAAAACGATAGAAAATGTATTTCCTTCAATTGAACCTTAGTGGAATTGAAATACAATTAGCTTTCTCGAAGAGTTCTTCGTAAACAGGCCTTCAATTGAACCTTAGTGGAATTGAAATTGTTGAATAAACTTATCATAGTTTTGCCATCGCCTCCTTCAATTGAACCTTAGTGGAATTGAAATATGATAGGCGCTTTTAAAGGCATGCACCTAAGCGCACCTTCAATTGAACCTTAGTGGAATTGAAATAGTTCCTGGGTGGATATCGGTCCAGTGTGATTACGTCTCCTTCAATTGAACCTTAGTGGAATTGAAATTTGTTAGTAAGCTGGTCGAGCCATACATACGGGTTGCCTTCAATTGAACCTTACTGGAATTGAAATCAAATAAAATGACTATCTTTGTAAAAAGAAAAACACTATGACACTTTGGAATAATGATATTGAAGTTCAATTCTTTAAAGAAGCCCTGAAAAATTTTGCTTCACCTGAACAACTATTTTATAATCTTCAAAACGGATACTTTGCTTATGTTCCAAAAGGATCAGATGCCGAAGGACAAACTTTACAAAGCAGAAACTCTTTAATTGGACAATTTACGGAAAAATGGAGTAAAACTCTCTTTGAACCAATCGCAAATGAATTGGGACTATTTGCTGTTAATAGTGTAGTATGTGATGAACTTGGTTTATCAAGACAATCAAGTGCAGACCTCGCTTTTTGTACTACTAATCAGACAAACCAAAAAGCAGAAAACATTAAACTACTTTTTGAAATTAAAATGAGTGTTGTATCGAATTACATGTTTACACAATCCAATAATGTTGAATTTATTGGAGATTACAAGCAACACAAAGGGAACCCTTCATTATTACGTTCTGATTCAATGCTAAAGGCAATAGGAAAATCAATAAACATTCGTGTATCAGGAATTAGTTCAACAAAAATACCGGTTATTATTTTGGGTAACAGCCCGATAACTAACAGTTACATCAAAAAAGTTGACTTTTTAAAAACATCAGGCGTTATACAAGGCTTTTGGTCATTAAATCCAAAACCTACCAGTTCAGAATATATAAAAAACACACCCAAATTAGGCTTTCAAACCATCTTAGACAAAGAGCAACTACTTAACAATTGCAAAGACCTTGTAACCAACGATATGAATTATTTTTCTTCAATGATTTCAAAATTGAAGTTGGGTGAAATAATCCGAATTGCAAGCCAAGAAGTGACTGATATTGATAAAGCAGAAAAATTTTTAACCTTAATCCGAAGCTAAAATGAAAAGAAAAAACGGTACAGAAACAAGTGCTTTCGGAACGAGTGGAAGGGTAAATCATGATAGTTCAAAATTTTACAACTCTAAATTATATTCTGAACTTAGGGATAAAAAGGAACTTCATGATAAAGAAAATAACTTCCCTGATAAATTAGAAAATACATTTATCCTTGGTTCTGCCGAGAATATGAAAGAATTGCCTGACAATTCAATACATTTGATGATAACTTCACCTCCCTACAATGTATCAAAAGAATATGACGAAGATTTATCTTTAAAAGAATATTTGCAATTTCTTGAAAATTCGTTTAAAGAAACGTACAGAGTACTTGTTAATGGTGGACGTGCTTGTATAAATGTTGCCAATCTTGGCAGAAAGCCATATATACCTCTCTCAGATTACATTTCAAAAATAATGATAGCAATAGGTTTTAATATGCGTGGCGAAATCATATGGAATAAAGCAGCAAGTGCAAGTCCTTCAACGGCTTGGGGAAGTTGGCAAAGCGCAGCCAATCCTACACTGAGGGACGTACATGAATATATTTTAGTTTTTTCTAAAGGCAATTATAAAAGAGAAAAAGGTAAAAAAGAAAATACCATTTCGAAGGAGCAGTTTATGGAATGGACAAAATCTATTTGGACAATGAATGCAGAAAGTGCGAGACGAATTGGTCATCCTGCTCCATTTCCAGAGGAGTTACCCAATAGACTAATTCAACTTTATTCATTTAAAGACGATATTGTCTTAGATCCATTTATGGGAAGTGGAACAACTGCTGTTTCTGCTTTGAAAACGAACAGAAAGTTTGTAGGATATGAAATAAACAAAAAATATATTGACCTTGCAAAAAAAAGAATTGAACCGCTATTAATACCTTCAATTGAACCTTAGTGGAATTGAAATGTACGAAGTTGTGCCCCACATTGGCGAGGATTGTTGCCTTCAATTGGACCGTAAGGGAATCAGTCTATAATTTCTTTACCGATTGCAATATGACATCATCGGTATTTTCAAGACTTCTAATAATATTTATTCCGCTCCGGAAAATTTTGTTTTTAATTGTATCATATATAACTATATTTGTAATAGTTAATCGTTTCGAATATGAAATTATCGGATAAAGCCCAAAAAGAAATTAAAAGCCGGGCAGCTCTTTTTTGTCTAATTTCTTTTGCAGGCATGCTCATTTGCGGTATTACAGACAATGTTCGAACTACGGCATTCTTCGTACACGGCATTAGTTTCCTTGTCTCATTATACATTATTTTCCCAAAAATGGGAGGAGGAGATTCGGGAATTCCTCCTCTTTAACTCCACAACTTTACATTTTCAAGACGTTGCCGGATAACATCTTCCCCGATTTACCGCTTAAAACACAGCTGAAAAAAGTAGCATACGAAAGGCATGCCGGCTATGCTTAAAAAATTACCGAAAGCTGAAATTTCAAATATATTTATACCTTTGTGCCGAAGATTCTATAAAGACCGGAAGAATACGATTACGGAGGCATAATCTACAAACGCTCTCCGGAAACGGGAGAATACATCCGGCTAAAATTCGAAACTTAAACATATGGAATCATTGAAGATAAAAAAAACATTTTGGCTGCTGTTTATAATATGTATAGCTACCATCCTGCCTTTTCTGGGGTTGTCGGACTACCACACCAAAGGAGAGCCTCGCGAATCCATCGTCGCATACTCCATGTTGGAAAGCGGCAATTGGATTCTGCCGCGCAACAACGGAGGGGAAATGGCCTACAAGCCCCCTTTTTTCCACTGGTGCATAGCCTCCGTATCGGCCGTATACGGAAAAGTTACGGAAGCCACCTCCCGAATTCCCTCGGCCATAGCCCTCATCGGCATGACTCTATGCGGATTCGTCTTTTTTGCAAGGAGGAAAGGCGTCAAAACGGCCCTGATAACTTCTTTCATCACGCTGACCAATTTCGAACTCCATCGTGCGGGTCTCAACTGCCGGGTGGATATGCTTTTGACGGCCCTTACCGTCTCGGCTCTCTATCTGCTCTACCGATGGTATGAAAAAGGCCTTAAAGGACTTCCGTGGGTGGCCGTATTGCTTATGAGTCTTGCCACTTTGACAAAAGGACCGGTAGGCAGCATCATACCCTGTTTGACAATGGGGATATTTTTACTGCTCCGCGGAACCGGTTTTTTCAAAACCCTGCTTCTGATGAGCATATGCGGCTTGCTTTCTTTCATCCTGCCCTTCTCATGGTATGCCGCCGCTTACCAGCAGGGGGGACAAGAATTTCTGGATTTGATGATGGAAGAAAATATAGGCAGAATGACGAATACGATGTCTTATAATTCCTGTGTCAATCCATGGCCCTACAATTTTGTCACCCTCATTGCGGGATATACTCCATGGACGCTTCTCGCCCTATTATCGCTATTCGGATTGAGCTATCGCAAAATAAACCTCTTCCCGGCGAATCTGCTGTACAAATTCAAAGTGAAAATCAAAGAATCGGATCCGGTAAACCTTTTTGCCCTGACAAGCATTATCGTAATATTCGTTTTCTACTGTATCCCGCAAAGCAAACGAAGCGTTTACCTCATGCCCATATATCCTTTCATCGCCTATTTTCTCACAAAATATCTGCTCTACCTGACCGGCAGGAAAGCCAGGGCAATTAAAATTTACGGCCATATATTAGCCGGTGCGGGAGTTCTATTGTTTATTCTGCTACTCTTCATCAAATCCGGATTAATCCCCGACTCCATCTTTCACGGACACCGTGCACAGGAAAAAATCGATATGCTCCACGGGTTAAAGGCCATCGGGGGTATCGGCGGATGGATATTGGTATCGCTTCCCGTAATTCTCGGCATTTACTGGTGGAGATATCAAAGCAGGTACAAAACGGGAACACCTACCCTCTTTGCCGTAATAGCTCTCACCGCAGGCCTCTATTTAGCTCTCGACGGAGCCTATCAACCTGCTGTGTTGAATGCCAAATCCGTCAAGCATGTTGCCGTCGAAATAGATCGTATTGCTCCGGAAAGCGAAGGTGTTTTATACGAATTCATTGCCGAAGGCATTCGTGCAGCAGGAGACCCCATACATTATTTCGAGATCAATTTCTATCTCGGCAACCGGGTCGATAACTTTTACGTCAAACGCCCTTCGTCGGGTTTCCTGCTCATCGGGGAACGGGATGCCGGGGCATGGCTGCCCGAATTCGAGACAGAGGGCTATGGGTTCGAACTCCTTTATACGACACCGAAACGAGTTGCGGGAGATATTGCCCGGCTGTATAAATTCCGGAAAAAGTCCTGAATTTTCAATCCGTATCCGGACGGGTCGTTACTGTTTTTCCATGTTTCACCAGATATTCCGCAGCCTGAAGCATGGAAAAACCGTATACTTTCAAAAACAGGAAATTCTCATCGGAGGGAACAGACATTAATTTATCTTCTTCTATCCGGTAAGTGAATTCCTGTTCCGTTTCGTAATTGTAAATATAAAGCGATTTCGCATCTCTTGCGGCTATCATATCGTCCGCCGTATAAAACATGCAGGGGCGTTTTTCTTTCAACAGGTTCACGCCGAAATCATTCTGCATATAATCGATGCCCAGAAGTCCCAAAACCGTAGCCTGTACATCGATTTGTCCTCCGTAGCAGTCGTATTCGCAAGGTTCCGTATCCGGAGCATAAATCATCAAAGGGATATGATTATAGGATTCTGGCAATTCGCATTCCGCATCGCCCACCATTTTCCCATGATCGCCCTCGAGAACGAAAATCGTATTCTCAAACCACGGTTGCTTACGGGCTTCTTCAAAGAAATTGCGCAACGCCCAATCCGCATACTCCACGATCTGCGTTTCGGCTTCTCCGGTCTTCGGCTGGAAATAAGAGGGAATGACATAGGGCGGATGATTGCTTATGGAAAGTATGGTTGCGAAGAAAGGCTGTCCGGTTTTGCTTTGTTCCGTCAGAACGGGAATGGCATAGGAATAGAGGAAATCATCCTGCACGCCGAAACTGTTCACCACTTTTTCCGGAGGATAGTCTTCCTGTGCGAATACCCGGTCGAAACCGTTCGTCCGGAAAAAAGCGTTCATATTGTCGTATTGGCCTTCGTGAGTCATAAAGAAAAGGTTATGGTAACCGTTTTCTTTGAGGACGGTGGGCAATCCCGAATATTTCGGTATCACCGTTCCCTTCATCAGATTGCGTTTCATTATTGCCGGAAAAGAATAAAGCGTAGCATACAAACCGTGGTTGGTATGTATGCCTGCCGAATAAAAATTGGAAAAAGCAAGAGATTCCTTATACAGACTATCCAAAAAAGGAGTCAATACGGCCTTTTGTCCGAAACGTTGCATCCATTTTACGGACATCGATTCCATCATAATCAATACGACATTGGGGCGTTTACGATTCACGCTATCCGTCGAATTCGTCCGGTATACGGCCAAAGGCGATATTCCGGACGTCCCCTTCCGGTTCAAAAACCGCTGTACGTTACGCACGGCTTCCTCTTCGTCCATAACGTGGAAATACTTATTCTCCGGCCGCATATCATCCATAATACTGGTCATAAGATTAAAGGTGGGACTCACTCCCAACTGATTCATAAAAGCATTTCCGCAAAAATAAGCGGCACTCACCTTGATGGGATTATAGCCGGTCCGTCCGCGGATGCCGAACAGGCAAAGCCCGAGCAATACGCAACCGGATAAAGCGACCGACAAACCGCTTCTCCACGAATACGTTTCCGGTAAATTGCAACGCAACCGGAAAACCCGGGAAAGACGCAACTGGAAATAAATGAAAACCGCAAGGGAAAGCAGGAAAAAAGCAATAGCAACATAATAGGATTTCTCCCCGAGAACCATACCTGCGGTAGTCCCCGCATATTCGAACCATTCGAATATGGAAGAATTGATATGTTTGAAAAAATATCCGAAATAAGGGATATCCGCAGCGCTGATCAGAAAAACAAGCGTATAGAAAAAACTAAAGAAGACGGTAAGGAAACGAAATAAAATCTTTCCGTAATAATCGAATAAAGCGGCCAATATACCCACGACCAAAGGCAACAACAATATATAACATCCTATAACATTATCGAACCACAGCCCCCGGACAAATGCGGGAATCAGGAAACCGGAAAAATCGCTTTCCGGCAATTGCCGGCAAAACCAAATATACAATACCCCCCGGAATATCCCGGTCAACAAAAGTGCCAATACATGCACCGTCAAAATATAAAATATTAAATTCAAAAAACGTTTCATGATTTTTCTTTATGCAAATAAACGAAATAGAGTATCAGGAAATTCACCGGTACCGCAACAGACATCGCCAATAAGGCGGCCAGCCATCGAGCAGCACCCGTCCACAGGAAAAAATTGAGCATTCCCATTTCGAGCAAATAATTTATCAAATGACTGAATCCGAAGCCGATTGCATTCGTCGACGAAGGTTTGGTCCGAAAAGTGAAAAATGTAGTCAATAGGTAGTTGCATGCGAATCCGACAGCATAACCTACAGTAAATGCAATATTTGCACCGGATATCAACAACATTGCACAATATACTCCGTAATGGACGGCGGAAGAAATTCCGCCGGTGATTCCGAAACGGAAAAAACATCGGCACTTTTCCCGCCATTGCGGGTGGATTTCCCAGTATCTTTTAATCTTTTTTATCATCTCCGTACAGAATTTCCTTAATGGCATATAAGGGCCTGTTTTTTACTTCGATATATATCTTTCCGACATAGAAACCCAGGGTTCCTACAGCTATCAAAACGACACCTCCGACAAACCATACGGAAAGTATAAGCGAAGCCCAACCGTGCTCGGCCGTACCCGATATTAATGAATAAATCACATATATACCTATCAAAATACTGATAAGGATAAAAATTATCCCCATATAAACGATACCGTATATGGGTTTTATCGAAAAAGACGTAATCCCGTCCAAGGCGAGAGCGAACATCTTGCTCAAGGTATATTTGGAACTTCCCGCCGTACGCTCTTTGATAACATCTTCTACGGTAGTGGAAGGATAACCCAATAAAGGGAGCAAACCTCGCAAATAAAGATTCCGTTCCTTATAGGAGACCAGTTGCCGGAGCACCTTATTGCTCAGCAAACGAAAATCCGCATGATTATAAACACTTTCCACCCCCATATACCTCTGCAATTTATAAAAGGCCATGGCTGAAAACCGTTTCAACAGCGGATCGGCCTTTCGGGAAACTTTGACACCGTACACTACATCGTAGCCCTCGGCATAGGCATCCAGCATTTTTTCGACGGCATTCAAATCGTCCTGAAGGTCCGCATCAATCGTAATCACGGCATCTCCCCAATCCTTAGCCGTCATCATACCGGCCATTATAGCATATTGATGCCCCACGTTACGGGCCAGGTCAAGCCCTTTTATATAAGGATTCGTCCGGTGCAAACGTCGGATGATAGTCCATGTAGCATCTTTACTTCCGTCGTTTACAAAGAGTACGAAACTATCTTTCGTGATTTTTTCTTTGGCAACCAATGCGTCGAACAAAGCCGTCAAACGGGATGCCGATTCTTCCAATATCTCTTCCTCGTTATAACAAGGAGATACAATTACCAATTTTATCATAATTTCGATGTTTCGATTAATTCCGTCATTTTTACGGATGCAAATTCCGTATATGTAAGGAAAGGCCGGCCTTCGAGCTTCAACATCCGAATCAATCCATCGAGGCGCTTCACCATCCCCTCTCCCGAATAACGCCGGATAATGAAGGGTATACGGTATTCGGGATGTTTTCCCAAAGGATAAAACTCCCAAGGATGAAAATAAGTTACGAAATATCCGTCATATTTCAACACCCGGCGCACCATCCGGTGATAAAGTCCGACCGGCAGATTATGACAGGACAGCCAGAATAAAGGAAAACGTATTCTCGGCGTAACGGAGGCGGGAATCTGAAGCACTTTCCCCTTCATAAAACAAGTGCGGGGCGCCCTAAGATGCATATATCTGCCCGGAATAAAAGCGGGATTCAAGGAAGAATTATACATATAGCCCATGCGTTCCATATCCTCGTCCGAAACGGGAAACATACGGGGCTGACGATAGCCGTTGACGGTTCTTCCGGTCAAACGCTCGAGTCGTTCCTTGGAACGGATCACGTCGTCGGACCGGGGGCGCCAATGATCGCATCCGTGAGCCGCCACCTCATGTCCTTCGTCCATAATACGCCGCATCACGGAAGGCGCATGTTCCGCAAACTCGGCCGTACAGAAAAAAGTGGCCTTGACATCATTCCTTTTCAGGCAATCCAAAATCTTATGCGTGCCGTAGACCGATACCCGCATTGCATCTTCAAAAGAAATATCCACGCCATGCTCGCGCGGAACATCGAATTCCTCCGTATCAAAACTCAATAATATCATAATGCTTCCTAACCGAATACTTTAACGGGACAAAGATAATATATAGATACAACATAAACATATTATGACCGGTTATTCCAAAACTCAACGGATAAATTAATCGAAAATATTTTTTAATATAACGACTTATCGAAGGCATATTGTCGGCATTCGAATATCCGGAAAATCGTTTATGATTTCCGCAAAAGAATCGAGATTCGAGTCGAATGGAACATCGAAACGATAAAATTTCTCCGGAAAAATAATTTTCATTGTTTTCCCCTTTTGGCATATCGGATATTTTTTCATTTTTATTATTTATCTTTGTAGAAAAAGCGGTGTTTATGAAATTAGGAAAAATCGCAATATCGATAGTGCTTCTTTGCAGTGTTTATGCTTTTATCGTTTCAAACAAAGACAAAAATTCGACAAAAGGGCAACAAACGACAACAACCCAACATATTGCAGATATTCCCGTGCCGGAAAAACTTTCTTTTGCAGGAGAAAACGTACCTTTAGAGCGTATCGACGTATTCGAATCGGTAGAAAGAGAATTGATTGTAAATACTTATCTCCATTCCTCCACATTGAGAATACTGAAACACACCGAACGTTATTTCCCAATATTGGAACCTCTTCTCGAATCGGAAGGGATTCCGGAAGATTTCAAATACTTGGCCGTAATCGAAAGCGGTTTGAATCCCCTCGCCGTTTCTCCGGCCGGAGCTTCGGGCATATGGCAATTTATGCAACAAACAGGCAAACAATATAAACTGCAAATCGACCGATACGTAGATCAGCGTTTCGACATCGAAACGGCCACCCGAGCCGCTGCAGCATTTCTGAAAGAAGCCTACGAAAAATTCGGTTCATGGACATTGGCCGCCGCCGCATACAATGCCGGAATGAAAAGAATCGACAACAGCCTTGAAGAGCAAAAATCCGAATCCTATTACGATCTCCATCTCAATTCCGAAACGGGACGTTATGTATATCGCATATTGGCTCTTAAAGAAATCATCAACCGGCCGGAACGCTACGGATATGAACCCAATCGCAAATACGAATACGAAGCCGTAAAAAGCATAATCGTAAATCACGGTATCCGCAACTGGGTGGAATTTGCCGAAAATGAAGGAATTACGTATAAAACACTCAAAAGATTCAACCCATGGATAAAAGGATACGAACTTCCCAATCCGCAAAAAAACGAATACCGCATACTTATACCTATAAAAAAAGAATTATATAACTAATACATGATATGAACGAAAATAAAATATCCGTTTTTTGTAAAAATACGAACAAAGAATACCTTATAGATAAGGGTACAAATCTGAATACATTAAAAAAAATAGTATTCCCCGATAACCATTGCGATATTATCGGAGTATTGGTAAACAACGATTTAAAGGAGTTGAGTTATGTCGTTTTCAAACCCAAAGACATAGAATATATTACGGTTTCCTCCCTCGACGGCTACAGCGTTTACACCCGTTCGACGATATTCGTATTATATAAAGCGATTTCCAACTTATTTCCGGGTACCCGTATGATTGTACGTCACCTCATATCCAACGGAATATTCTGCGTACTTACCGAGTGCAATTTCAGAATAAACCGGGAAATCGTAGAGCGTATAAAAACGGAAATGCAACGAATCGTAGATGCGGATATCCCTATAAAGAATGAAGATTATCCTACGGAAGAGGCCATTGCCATATACAGTCGCCAAGGATTAAAAGATAAAAAAGACTTGTTGATGAGCCGGGGGAAAATATACACATCCGTATATACGATAGAGAATACGTCCGATTATTTTTATGGAATATTGGCTCCGTCCACAGGATGTCTCAAGGTTTTCGGGTTGGAGCATTACGAAAACGGACTTTTACTGCGGCTTCCCGACAGAAATAACCCCGGCAATCTTCTTCCGGTAATACGACAGAACAAACTTTTCAATGTCTTCAACGAATATAAACGCGGACAAGACATATTGAGGGTATCGAACATAGGAGATTTGAACAATATGATTCAACATAACGAATCGGGAAATATCATAAAAATCAACGAGGCTTTGCACGAAAAACGCATATCCCAAATCGCCGACGAAATCAAGTCCATGGGCAAACGCATCAAGGTCGTCTTAATTGCGGGTCCTTCTTCTTCGGGTAAAACCACATTCGGAAAACGCCTCAATATTCAACTTATGGTCAACGGTATAAGACCGGTCAATATATCTCTCGACAATTATTTTATAAACAGAAAAGATACGCCTAAAGATAAAAACGGAGAATACGATTACGAAACCATAAATGCTTTGGATATCGATACTTTCAACCGAAACATCTTAGACTTGTTAGAGGGGAAAACGGTGGAATTGCCGAGATTCTCCTTTGAAACCGGAAGTCGGTTCTATACCGGACAAAAGACCCGACTTCCGGAAAACAATATCATCATAGTGGAAGGAATTCACGGATTGAATCCAAAATTAACCCATATGCTGCCTGCGGAATCCATGTACAAAATATTCGTATCGGCATTGACTACCATATCGATAGACGATCACAACATCATATATCCCAAAGACAACCGTCTCATCCGCCGTATGGTACGCGATTATAAATACAGAAACTATTCCGCCATCGAAACGCTTAAACGCTGGGAAAGCGTATTGGAAGGAGAAGAAGATCATATCGTCCCCTATCAGGAAGAAGCCGATGTCATTTTCAATTCGGCCCTCATATACGAATTAGGTGCTTTAAAACAACAGGCGGAAAGCATACTCCGGGAAGTTACCCCCATATATCCCGAATACTCCAAAGCTCAAAGGCTTTTAAAATTCTTCTCCTATATCAATCCCGTACATACATGGGAAATCCCGCCTACTTCCATATTGAGGGAGTTTTTAGGCGGCAGTTCTTTCAGATATTAACCGCTAATATTTTACATATGAAAAAATCTATTATTATCATGGCCGTCGGCAGCATTTCTCTTATCGGATGCGAAAATAAAAACAAAATTCAATATCCCCGGACTCTCAAAGACAATACCGTCGACAATTATTTCGGAAGAGAGATTGCAGACCCTTATCGGTGGTTGGAAAACGATACGGCTAAAGCTACGACCCTATGGGTAGAGACACAGAACAAACTCACTTCCGAATATTTAGCGAAAATTCCGTACAGGGACCGATTAAAGAAAAGACTTACCGATTTACTGAACTACGAACGCATAGGCGCACCTTTCAAAAAAAACGGCAAGTATTATTTTTTTAAAAACGACGGCCTCCAAAATCAAAGCGTCGTTTACGTTCAGGAAAATTTGGATGCCGAAGCAGAGGTCTTCTTAGATCCGAATAAATTATCGCAAGACGGTACGGTAGCCCTCAAAGACATTTCCTTTTCCCATAACGGCAAATACATGGCTTATGTCATTTCCCGCAACGGTTCGGATTGGCAGGAGATTTACGTAAAAGATATCCGTACGGGCGCTCTATTGGACGACCATATCCTATGGGCGAAATTCAGCGGAGTGGAATGGAAAGACGAAGGTTTCTATTACAGTGCATACGACAAACCTCAAAAAGGAAAAGAGTTTTCGAATATAAACGAAGGACATAAAATCTTCTACCACAAAATAGGTACCCCTCAATCCGCCGATATATTGAGCTTCGAACGGAAAGAGTTCCCAAAAAGATTCTATCATTGCGATGTGTCAAAGGATTCCGACTTCATGTTCATATACGAATCCGGAGAGGGTAAAGGCAACGCTCTTTTCATGAAGGATTTAAGGAAAAAACAATCCGAAGTAATATCCATAGCACCCGATTTCGAATACTCCTATATGCCCATCGACAACATAGACGAAAAAATCTATATCCTCACGAATTATATGGCTCCCAAATACAGACTCATGATTGCCGACGCCCGGCATCCGGAAATTAAAAACTGGAAAGAAATCGTTCCGGAAAAAGAATCCGTATTGGCTTCGGCCTCCCTTATCGGAGGAAAACTCGTACTTACTTATATAAAAGACGCTTCCACTCATATATACATCCACGATACGGAAGGAAGATACATCCGGGAAATCCAATTGCCCACCCTGGGTTCCGCAAGCATAAACGGGGAAAAAGACGATCCCGTAGCCTTTTACACCTTCACTTCGTTTACAATGCCTGCGACCATTTATAAATTCGATATGAACACATACGAATCCTCCGTATTCAAATCGCCGACTGCGGATTTCAATCCGGAAAACTTCGAAACGGAACAGATTTTTTACACCTCCAAGGACGGAACTCGTATTCCCATGTTCATCACCTATAAAAAAGGATTGCAAAAAAACGGAGAGAATCCAGTTTTACTTTACGGATACGGAGGTTTCAATATCAGTCTTTTACCCGGCTTCTCCACAAACCGAATTCCTTTTATCGAAAACGGAGGAATATATGTACAAGTAAACCTCAGAGGCGGCGGAGAATACGGAGAGGAATGGCATTCGGCCGGTACAAAAATGCGCAAACAAAACGTATTCGACGATTTCATTGCGGCAGCGGAATATCTTATCGAGAAAAAATACACGACCCCCTCGAAAATAGCAGTTATGGGTGGCTCCAATGGAGGTCTTCTCGTAGGAGCCGTTGTCAACCAGCGCCCCGAGCTTTTCGGAGCTGCCGTTCCGGCCGTAGGCGTAATGGATATGCTGCGCTACCATAAATTTACCATAGGGTGGAATTGGGCAAGCGATTACGGGACAAGCGAAGATTCGGAAGAAATGTTCAACTATCTCCATGCCTACTCGCCTCTGCACAATATCCGTTCCGGCATACAATATCCGGCCGTATTGGTTACTACCGCCGACCACGACGACCGGGTCGTTCCGGCACATTCGTTCAAATATGCGGCTACGCTCCAGGAGGTAGCCGGAAATCAAAACCGCAAACCTCTGTTGATTCGCATCGAAAGCAAAGCCGGGCACGGAGCCGGAAAACCCATAGCGAAAGTTATTGACGAATATGCGGACGTATATTCTTTCATCATGTATAATCTGAATATGAAGCCTAAATTCTAAAAAACTCATGGACAAGGAAATCATCGAAAAATCGAGAGCCAAAGCTCGTCTTTGGCTAAAGGAAAGCTACGATGCCGAAACCCGCCGACAAGTCGAAGCGATTATGGGAAATCCCGACTCCACGGAACTCGTAAATTCTTTTTACAAAGATTTGGAATTCGGTACGGGAGGATTGAGAGGTATTATGGGCGTAGGTTCCAATCGTATGAATACGTATACGGTCGGCAAAGCCACCCAGGGTTTTGCAAATTACATAAAACGCTTGTATCCCGATGAAAAAAATACCGTTTGCATAGGTTACGACTGCAGGCATTTATCGGAAGAATTCGCAAAAACCACGGCAGCCGTATTTGCAGCCAACGACATCGACGTCTATATATTCGACGCACTTCGTCCTACCCCGGAAATCTCTTTCGCCATACGGGAACTCGGCTGCCGGGGAGGAGTCATTATTACGGCTTCCCATAACCCTAAAGAATACAACGGCTATAAAGCATATTGGGACGACGGCTCCCAATTAGTGCCCCCCCACGACAAAGCCGTAATCGAAGAAGTGAAAAAAATATCCGCCGAAGAAGTGAAATTCAAAGGCGGTAAAGGGAAAATCTCCCTTATCGGGGCGGAAATGGATGCCAAATTTTTAGATACGGTAAAAAAACTCAGTCTATTGCCGGAAATCATCCGGAAAACGGAAGATTTAAAAATCGTATTTACCGCCTTACACGGAACGACTTATAAGATGGTACCCGAATCGCTTCGTAAATGGGGATTCAAAAACATTTATCCGGTCCCCGAACAATGCACGCCCGATGGGGATTTCCCTACCGTCGTTTCGGCTAATCCGGAAGAGCCCGCCTCTTTCCGCATGGCCATCGAATTGGCCCGGGAGAAAGATGCCGACCTCGCCATGGCATGCGATCCGGACGGCGACCGGATAGGAGTAGCCGTCAAAAACGAAAAAGGAGAATGGTTCATTCTAAACGGAAATCAAACTAATTTGCTGTACACATGGTATCTCATTAAGATGCGCAAACGGAAAGGATTGACAGGGAAAGAAGATTATACGGTAAAAACCATCGTAACCTCCGAGTTGATAAAGGAAGTTGCCGAAAAAAACGGAATAACCTGTTATGATGTATATACGGGTTTCAAATGGATAGCAGCCAAAATACGGGATATCGGTCCGGAAGGATTCATCGGAGCGGGAGAAGAATCTTTCGGTTTTATGCCCGGCACTTTTACCCGGGATAAAGACGGAGTATCCTCGGCTTCGCTTATGGCGGAAATCGCAGCGTGGGCAAAATCCGAAAGCATCGGTTTATTCGAATTGTTGAAATCCATCTATGCCGAATACGGATTTTCTCAAGAACGTATGATATATATCGTACGCGAAGGAGTATCCGGAGCAAACGAAATCCGAAATATGATGGAGCGTTTCCGGAAAAATCCTCCGGAAAAACTCAACGGTAAAAAAGTCGTGCTCCGAAAAGATTTTACGCTACTAAAGGCCTACGATACTCGAAAAGCGATTACAACAGATTTGGAATTCCCGGATAAAAGCAATGTATTGCAATATTTCCTCGAAGACGGGAGCAAAATATCCATACGTCCTTCGGGAACGGAACCCAAAATAAAATTTTATTTCGAAGCTAAAGCGGAGATGAAAAAAGACGAGGATTTCCGGAAAGCGGAAAAAGCAGCCAATGCCGAAATCGACGCTCTTATCAAAGAAATAACCGCTTGAAATACATCGTCGAATGCCATACCCCACCTTTGCCTTTTCGGCAAAAGTGGGGTATATTTATACATACAAAAATCACGAGATGAAAAGTTTATACTCCCTCATCACATATCGACAGGTAAATTCAATCGCAAAAATCGATTAGAACCGTCAACTTCCGAAATCCGAATACGCCGCTCTTCCGAAAATGTTTTTTCATTGTTCTATTGTAAATGACTTGCAATACAAAAAAAAATAATAACTTTATCCGTCGTAATATTATAAAGCCTATTGATAAATAAATATTATTCCGGCATCGAGTTAAAAACTTCCGTCATGCCGGATTTACGGTTTTAATCGCAATTCCGAGAGGATTTTTTGCAAACGGACATGAGATTTGAGGAAGCTTATGGAGGAAGAATTCGACAAAATATATCGGGAAACAGCACAGGAATTGTTTTGGGTGGCTTATGCCCTGACAAAAGACAGATCTTCTGCCGAAAGTGCAGTCCAGGAGGCTTTCATTTATTTATGGAAACATCGGGAAAAATTATTAGGCACCTCTTTTACTTATCCTTATCTGATGAAAAGCGTAAAAAATTACGCATTGAACTATTGCCGGGAAAAATACATTCGCAGAAAACATATTCCTCAAATCATCTACAAATCCCAAAATATCATTTCGGATATTAATGAAGAACAATATGCCGACCGAATAAAGCAGGCAAGGGAATTGATTTCCGAACTTCCCGAACGTTGCCGGGAAACTTTTATAAAATGCGTAATAGAAGGAATGAGCTACAGGAAATGTGCGTCCGAAATGAATGTCTCGGTCAATACGGTAAAATTCCATATCAAAGCTGCCTATGACAGACTGCGGAAAGCGGTGGAAGAAGAAAACATACTTCTTTTTATACTATTGTTTTTTATCATACGAAAACTGAATGCTTGAATTTTAACGGAATTTTTATGGTATTTTTTATTTTATCCAAGTTTCTCCCTACCCTTTTCTTTTCTTAGGTGCTATATAGGCAGATTAAATCTAAAACTAAAAATTATGAAAAGACGATTTTTTATTTTTATTATCTTTTTATGGGGAATTTGGAGTTGTGGCGACAAAAATGAAGAGACCAAAGACATTTTGGATGTCGTTTTAACGGAGAAAACTTTCGAAGCTTCAGGCGGGAAAGTCGAAATATCGGTCAAATCCACAACCGGGTGGCAAGTCTCCGATATTCCCTCCTGGATAGAATTGAAACCCAAGCAGGGTACGCCCGATGACAAAAAAACAGAAATGGAAGTCAAAGAAAACAAAGACTCCCGTCCCCGTACCGCAGACATCAAATTTTCCGCAGGGAATGCCACTCCCGTCATACTTAAAATAGAACAGAAAGGACTTATCGAACTGACTTTATCCCCCCAAAACCTGGAATTCGATTATTCCGGAGGGAAAAAAACGGTGGAAATCCGTGCGACATCGGCATGGAGCGTAGAAGGGATGAATGAATGGTGTAAAATTTCCAAAGAAGCGGGAGAAGCGGGGGAAGAGATATTGGAAATCGAGACTCTTCCCAATAATGAAGAAAAAGAACGGAAAGTCACGCTTACATTCAAAATGGGAGACCGGACTCAGTCTTTTGATATTATTCAAAAAGAAGAAAGCTTAGAGGAAATTTTAAAACGCGAACGGAAAGTATTGGTGAAATTCTTCAATGAAACCGACGGAAAAAATTGGAGTTCCTCTTACGGTTGGGGAGATAAAAATATTCCGGTAAGCGAATGGGCCCATCTCAACACCGATGCCGACGGTAGAGTAACATCGTTGAATTTTAAAGAGGTGCTCGGACTTAAAGGAAAACTCATACCCGAATTGAAAGAACTCAAAAAATTGAAAAAAATCCATATAGGATTAGGCGATTTTCGCAATTCTTCAATTCCTAAAGAACTCGGCGAATTAAAAAATCTCGAGGAACTGGTATTAAAACAATGCCTGCTCGAAGGAGAATTACCCCAAGAAATTTTCAAATTGGAAAAACTTAAAATATTGAACTTGGGCGTAAACAATTTATCCGGAGAAATTCCGTCTAATTTAAAAGACTGCAAAAATTTGGAATATCTTTCCTTGGAAAGAAATAAATTCCGGGGAAAACCCGAAATATCGGGATTAGTCAATTTAAAAGAACTATACCTCAGTTTTAACAGTTTCGAGGGGAAAATCGATTTTATAACCTCATTGACATCTCTATGCGTAATACATATATATAACAATAAATTTTCCGGAGAGATTCCTACAGGCATCGGAGAACTTAAAAACATCGAAATCCTTCAACTATCCGATAACAATTTGACGGGTTCTCTCCCCAAAGAATGTGTAAAACCCTCCAAAATGCGTTATCTCGATGTTTCGATGAATAAACTCAATGGACGGATTCCCGACGAGATTCTAAATTGGGAAGTTCCTTATACAATAAAAGACGACGAGGGCAATATAATAGAAGAAGGGAAAAAACCATATGAATGGACAAGTTTGTACGAATGGAAGAAAATATGCGAACAACAGGCCGGATTCGGATTTGAAAATGCTCCTAAAAAGCCTGTAAAATAATATTTCGGACAAAATATGAAAAATCAATTCAGCACGTCGAAGATTCTTTCCTATATTTTCAATAGGAAAATCGCCTCATGCGATAGTTTCAAACCCATCGTAAACGAAATTGCCGAATTGGCAAAAACCGAAAGGTTCGACGTTGAAAAAGGATTACGCGAATTGAAACGGAAAATCCGACGTGCTCAAATTGTCCGTATTTCCATTTACTCGGCTGCCGCCCTTATCGGCATTATTATCGGCATATCCGTATTTTATCCGAAAACTTCTCCCGTAGAGCAGGAAAAATTACATATCGGCCAAAGCGGCAACATTTCTTTTACCAAGGAAGTAGAACTTTTAATTTCCGGAAACAGGAAAATCCGTTTGCCGGATTCGGGGAAATCCGTTGTAAAAGAAGATAATGAGGTCGCTACCGTCGAAAAAGGAGAAGCTTGTCTGAGTTTTCGGGAAGAAAAAAACGTTTCGGAAGAAACCGCCGTCGAATACCATATTTTACGTATTCCTCGAAAAGTAAACTACAAGCTGGAATTAGCGGACGGGAGTCGTGTATACTTGAATTCGGAAACGGAAATCGCCTTTCCGGCACATTTCGGTCCTAAAGAACGAAGACTTATCCTAAAATACGGAGAAGCTTATTTCGAAATCGCCAAAAATCCGGAATCTCCTTTTATCGTCGAAACCAATCATGCGGAGTTACAGGTATTGGGAACGAGTTTCAATGTCAACTCCTATACGGAAGACATTACGGCGACTCTGATAGAAGGGAGTTTGAAGGTAAAATGCCCGGAAGAGGAAGTGGTATTGACACCCGGAAAACAAGCTCGCATCGAAAAAGGCGGCATAGAGGTGAGCGAAGCGGATGAAACCCTATGTTCGGCTTGGAAAAACGGTTTGTTCGCCTTCAGACGACTGGATCTGGAATCCATACTGAAAACGATGCAACGCTGGTACGATTTCGAATATGTTTTCAAAAACGATGCCTTGAAGAAAAAAATCTTCACGGGAGTAATCGATAAAAATAAGGATAAGGAACAAGCCTTTTCGGCAATATGCAAAGCTACCGGTATTAAGATTACGGAAGATCGAAACCATATTGTTATCATAGAATAATAAAAACAAAAGGAGAAATGGATATCATTCTATAAATGCCTTATAATAAATAAAATACATCATTTATATAAAATTTAAATTATGGGTAAATTAAAATTCTACAAAATTTGCCTTAAGAAGTCGTGTATCCAAAAACATAAAGGGTTTATGAAATTATCCCTTATCATAGGCATACTTCTTTCGGTTAGCACCTATGTGAAAGCCAATGCTCAACAGATAAACATCGAAGCAAAAAATCAAAGCATAGAGCAGATTTTCAAGGAAATAGAAAAACAAACGAATTATCGTTTCTTTTTCAACAACGATTGTTTCGATGCGGATCAAAGAATTTCTCTATCCGTAAAAAACGTGGAACTGAAAGAAGTCTTGGAAAAGATATTGGACGAACGTTATAAATATGAAATTCAGGATCGTCTTATCATTATTTCTTTGAATACATTAAATCAAAAAAATATAGAAATACGCGGAATCGTAAAAGACAGCGAGGGCGCTCCCTTGCCGGGAGCTACGGTACAGGTAAAAGGTACGACTTACGGCGCCGTAAGCGATCATACGGGAAGCTTCGTCCTGACATTCAAAGTAGATCCTTCTCAAAAATCGATTGTTTTATCCACCACTTTCATCGGTTATAAACAAAAAGAGATAACGGTAAATCTTCCGGTTAAAAAACCGCTTATCATCGTTTTGGAAAATGAAAACGTACAAATGGAAAGCGTGGTCATCACCGGTTATCAAAAAATAGACCGGAAACTGTTCACCGGTTCCGCTTCCGTAATGAAGGCCGAGGGAAAGTTATTGGAGGGAGTGCCCGACGTCACCAGTTCGCTCCAGGGACAGATCGCCGGAGTATCGGTAAACAACGTGTCTTCGACTTTCGGTTCCGCTCCTCAAGTAAGCATTCGCGGCAACTCCTCCATCCACGGAGACAACAAACCCTTATGGGTTGTCGACGGAGTCGTATTGGAAGACCTGATAAACGTAAGCGCTGACGACCTCACTTCGGGGAATCTTTCCACGCTGTTGAGTTCGGGAGTCGCCGGCCTGAATCCCGACGATATTGAAAGTTTTCAAATATTGAAAGACGTGTCGGCCACATCCTTATACGGAGCCCAGGCCATGAACGGAGTTATCGTGATCACGACCAAATCCGGCAAACAGGGACGTGTTTCGGTTAATTATTCAGCCACGGTATCCATACGGGAACGTCCCCGGTATTCGGACTTCAATATTATGAATTCCGTAGATGAAATGTCCATTTATAAAGAATTGGTACGTAAAGGCTGGGTGGACATGACATCGGTAGCCAAAACAAAAAACTACGGAGTACTCGGAAAAATGTACGATTTATTGGCAAAAAAGCAATTGACATGGGATAAAAACGGATTGTATAATGAAGAATTCCTTACCAAGTATGCAAATGCCAATACCGACTGGTTCGATATTCTATTCAAAAATTCGGTAACGAATCAACATTCGCTCAGCATGACCGGAGGCGGAGAAAAAAGCCGGTTTTACGCATCGTTATCCTATTATAACGATAACGGCACGACCATTGCCGACAACGTCGACCGGTACACGGTCGCTTTAAAAGGCGACGTAGACGTTTCGTCAAAAGTAAATTTGGGTTTGAAATTATCCGCAAATATAAGGGATCAAAAAGTTCCGGGAACCAAAAATAGAAGTTTCGACCCCACTACCGGAGCCTTCAGCCGGGATTTCGATATAAATCCCTTCAGTTATGCCCTCAACACGGCCCGTACGATGAGAGCCTACGACGATAACGGCGACTTGGAATATTTCAGAAGCGATTATACTCCGTTCAATATCGTATACGAATTAAACCACAACTACGTGGATATGAGCGTTACGGATGTTTCCGCACAAAGCGATATAAAATACACTCCGTTCAAAGGCCTGTCGCTAAACGCCATCGTATCCATGCGCAGGGCAAATACGCTCCAGGAGCATAAAATACACGAAACCTCCAATCAGGCCGAAGCTTACCGGTCGGCTCCTTCCGAAATTATTGCGAAATTGAATAAACTATTATTCGCCGACCCTCTAATGCCCGGTTCCAATCCTTATACCATCCTTCCCGAAGGCGGATTCTATAAAACCGAAGAAAACAAATTGGAACATCTATATGCGAAATTTCAGGCAGAATACGGAAAATCTTTTAATAACGACCATATGATTAACCTATTGGCCGGCTTCGAAATCAATAGAACGAACCGCAAAAACACATGGAACGACGGTTGGGGATATATTTACGATAAAGGAGGAGTTGTCGTAATGCACGACAATCTCAGTCGTTACCTGAATACGCGGGGCGACGATATGTTCGGGCATTCCGAATTGCGGGACAGAAGGGTTTCGGCCTTCACCAACTGGGCCTATTCCTATCGGGGAAAATACATATTCAATGCCGGATTCCGATATGACGGTTCCAATCAGTTGGGTTCTTCCAGAGGAGCCCGCTACCTGCCTTCATGGAATATCAGCGGAGCCTGGAATATGAGCGAAGAGGACTTTCTTTCCGAGGTAAACTGGATTTCTTCCTTACGTCCCAAACTGTCTTACGGTTATAATGGTATCATGGGGCCTGCCGCATCCTCCGCACTGATGATTTACGCCCTAAGAACCTTACGTCCCGACCATAACGAAACGGGAAATACGATTTCCGCTTTGGCCAATAAAGATTTGACCTGGGAAAAAATGTACGAACTGAATGCCGGTTTGGAATACGCCTTTATAAACAACCGAATTTCCGGAGAATTCGCTTTTTATAAAAGGAAATCCATAGATCTCATCGATTTGGTATATACTTCCGGCATAGGCGGAAGCAGAATAAAAATAGGCAATATCGGAGATATGAAAGCCCACGGTTACGAATTCATTATAAATACGACAAATATCGAATCCGACGAATTTAGATGGACGACGAGCTTAAATTTCAACTATCATAAAAGCGAAATCACCAAATTGGAACAATCCGCCCAAATATCCGAAGCCGTATCGAATTTGGGTGCAGCCGTTTTGCATTATCCGCAAAGCGCCATATTCTCAATACGCTTTGCGGGATTGAACGCAGACGGCGTACCTTCTTTCTACGATGCGGACAATAACATCATCTACGATATGAATATGCAATCCCGGGACGATTTGGATAAAATCCTAAAATACGAAGGACCTTTGGAACCTAAATTTTACGGAGGTTTTTCCAATAATTTCACATTTTACGGATTCAATCTGGGAATAAATTTCGTCTTCAAGGCAGGCAATGTCATCCGCTTGGATGATGCTTTTTCCGCCTCGTACAACGACTATCGCTCCTTTCCCAAGGAATTGAAAAACAGATGGTTGTTGACAGGAGACGAAAATACTACGACAATTCCGGCCATATTGGATAAACGCACCTATCAGAAATATTCCGATTTATTGGCCTATCAAATGTACAATAAATCGACGGAAAGAATTGCAAAAGGAGATTTTATCCGGCTTAAAGACATATCTTTAAATTATGCCGTCCCGGCTTCCGTACTCAAGAAAACATTCATTAAAAAAGCTTCCTTGGGATTTCAGGTCAATAATGTCTGGTTATTGTATTCGGATAAAAAATTAAACGGCGTAGACCCCGAATTCTTCTTTTCCGGAGGAGTTTCGCTTCCGGTATCCAGAATGTATTCGTTTTCTCTGAATCTCAGCTTTTAATCCAATTTAAAAGATCATAATATGAAAAACATCATTTTTATCCTGCTCGTTGCGGCAATATGCGGATGCGACTCTTTTCTGAGCGAAGAGCCGGACAACCGCCTTCAATTGAACAATGCCGAACAGATACAGGCGTTATTGGTAAATGCATATCCCGACGGGACTTGGTATTTTGTGGAATGGATGACGGATAATACGGGAAAAACCCTCAACAATATAATGCTTTCGCATATGACGGAAATCTATACCTTCCAGAAAGTGCGTTCCAAATTTCAGGACACTCCCACGTATTACTGGACATCGGCCTATAGAGCAATCGCTCATGCCAATCAGGCTTTAATTTCATTGGAAGAAATCGAATGTAAGGAAGATTTGCGGAATGCGCTCAAAGCCGAAGCCCTTTTATGCCGTTCCTATGCTCATTTCATGCTGGTGAACCTATTCGCCCCGCATTATGATAAAACGACGGCGGCAACGACTCCCGGCGTCCCCTATGTAACCGATGTGGAAGAAAAACTAATCGTGAAATATAAACGGGAATCGGTTGCCGACGTATATAAAAAAGCCGAAGCGGATTTGTTGGAAGGAATTCGCTTGAAATCCATAAGTTCCGAAAAATATTTTCCGGCTCTCAAATACCATTTCAGTTTACAGGCAGCCTATGCCTATGCTTCCCGTTTTTATTTATTTACGGAAAATTGGGACGAAGTCATCAAATATGCGGATCTGCTGTTAGGCAAAGGATATAATCCCAAATACATACGGGATTATTCAAAAATAAACAAAGGTAATCCGACTGTAAATGCACAAAACTTCAGTGCATACGACGAACAGTCCAACCTCATGCTAATCCGGAAAGAAGTATTTGCCGATCCCTTTTACAGAATAGGTTATCGTATGACCTACGACATATATCAGCAAATTTTCTTCCGAGCCGAAAACGACGTAAGAGGATTGCAACTCTGGATAGGGAATGAAACCAAAACTTCCTACTATCTCTCCAAGTTCTACTGGGCCTTGGAGGATGAATCCTATGCCTATGAAATCATGCCGCTTTTCCGGGGAGAAGAGGTATTTTTGAATCGGTTGGAAGCTTTGATTCAAAAAAATTCCACCGAGACTTTGAAAGATGCGGACGAACAATTGGAAAAATTCATAACCAATCGTTACGGCGGAGGGAATCAGCAAATACCCTTCACCTATGCCCACTATAAATCCCAATACAAATCATTGTCGGGCGGAGAAATTTCGGGTAAAGATTTTTATATGAAGATAATCGTCGACGAACGCAGGAGAGAATTCGTTCAGGAGGGTTTGCGGTGGTTCGATATGAAGCGTTTCGCTCTCTTTCCCGTAAGCCATGAAGATATAAACGGAAATATTTATACTCTTCCCATAGAAAAAAGCGCCCTCGAAATCCCCGAAGATGCAATTATCAACGGACTACAACCCAATTATAATAAAGAAAATGTAAACGGTATAAAATAAAAACCATGAAAAAGATATTATTATTTCTATTCCTGAGCAGTGTCCTGTTCGGTTGCAGCAAAGAGGACATCGTTCCCTATCGGCCTTCCGAAGAGGTGGAACTAACGGATCCGATAGACATATGGTTTTACGAAAATCTTCAAAAACCTTATAACTGCGTAGTAAGATGGAGGTGGAACGACAACTTCGTATCCATCAACTACTATGTGACACCTCCCCGTAAAGATATTATGATTGAAGTCGGAAAAATGATTAAGACTTTCTGGTTGGAGCCTTTTATTTTAGCCGGAGGTGAAAAATTCATCACGGAACATTTCCCTCCCGAAATCGCTTGCATCGGTTCCCCCTTATACAATTCGGACGGAACGATTACCGCCGGATATGCCGATGCCGGGGTACGCATTACTTTGACAGAATTGGATAAATTCGATTTGAATAATGAAGAATGGCTGTTAAATCAACTCCAGACCATTCATCACGAATTCACGCATATTGTCCACCAACGCCACGGATTACCGGAGAGATGGGAAAAAATCAGCGAAGAAGACTATACCGGCAATTCATGGCTGAATTTGAACGAGGCGGAAGCAATCAAAAAAGGAATGGTTTCAAATTACGCAACTTCCACCCAATATGAAGATTTTGCAGAATTCATCGGTTTGTTTCTAACCATGCCGAAAACAATTTTCGAATCGAAATACCTGACGCTTCACGATGAAAGCCAACCCGATTACGACGGATTGAACGGAGGAAGGCAACGACTTATTACGAAATACGACCTTATGGTCAATTACTATAAATCCAATTTCTCAATCGACATCGTCCGTTTGCGGGATATTATTGAGAAAAGAATAAAAGAATCGATCTAACTTAAATACCTATAATGATATGCGTTTATTAAAATATATAATTTTTGCATTGCTTCCGGGCTTCTTATATGCCTGTCAAGACCATGAACCCGAATATTTATTCGACGAATCGCCGGAGGAGCGCCTCGAAGGGATTGTCAAAGATTATGCAGAAAAATTGATGGCACCCGAAGAAGGATGGATAGGTTATTACACGTCCGTCCGGGAAGTAGGCGGTTTTGCCGTTCTATTAAAATTCAAGGCCGACGGCAATGTAATCATAAAAAACGAAAGGATAAATTTTGCCAATATATCTTCTCGAGAAGAAAACGTTTCCTGGCGTATAGGGGTATCCCAATATCCGGAAGTCGTATTCGAGTCGGCTTCCATTTTCACCCAATGGCATAATCTGAATTTCAAGTCTCCGTCGGGAGGAGGAATGAAAGGAGGAGAGTTTCAGTTTTTCATAGAATCCGTAAGCGAAGATATGATCGTACTTCGCAGTAAAACCGACCGTACGGATATAACCCGCCTGTATTTGAGAAAAGCCCGGAAAATAGATTGGGATTTCAGAGGGATAGACGAAATTACGGAAAAATTGATGACTTTGAATACGAATTCTCTTATAGTAGACCAAAAACTTATAGGGAAAGGTTTAGAGAAATACGTAGAGTTCAATGGAAGGGAACGTTATATGGTAGTAGAGGGTAAGGAAGGAGAAGCCGATCTGTATCGTTTTGCAATCACCCGCAATAAAATCGTCATGTTGGATACGCTTCGATGGGGAGACGAAAAAATCACCGAATTTATCTATGATACGAAAGAATCGACGATAAAATCCACAGGCAATAACCCGGTCGTACTCAAAGATGTGGTAGTAAAAGAACCCGACTATATACGTCCCTTATTTCTACCGGAACTCATCGTAAGCAATCCCAATGTATTATCGGGTCCCTTCTGGGTATGGACTAAAAATCCGGAATTGGAAAAAGTGGAAATACTCGACGTCATTCTAAAAGATTATCCCGATTTCTACGGCATAGAATACCTTACCAACTTGAAATCCCTAAGTATAATAGGCATTTTCAATACCGACTCGCATATCGACATATCGAAAAACAAAAAATTACGCCGTTTAACCCTTATGTTGAATCCCAAACTATCCGACATCAAATTCGACCATTTGGAAGAATTGGAAGAAGTTGTACTCACCTCCAATCCGCAATTGAAAAATATCGATATGAGGACCTCATGCAAAAACCTTAAAAGATTTTATGCGCATATGTGTAATCCCGTAGATTTTACGGTAAACTTAAGCGGTGCTTCCAAATTGGTGAATATGAAAGCACAGCAAAACGGATGGAAGTATCTGGATATTACCGGATGTACTGCATTGGAATCCCTTATGATCAATTCCGGCGGAGCCGCCGAAAACCATGAAACCGATATTTCCCTCAGTTCTCTCACCGATATCGAAGGTTTGGACGCATCCGTTCAAACGAAGTTGAACGAAGTTTTCATACCGAAATCGGCCGTTTGCGGAACGAATATCGTACGTTTCTACAAAGATTGTAAAAGAGAAGGGCGCAACCTTCTGATGATGTACGGTCATTCCTTAATCAATCCGGAAACGAATCCTGAAAATATATATAACGAAAATACTTGTAAGCCATGAACAAACTATCAAGTTATCTTATTTTATGGTTCTCCATACTAATCCTTTCCGCCTGTAATGAAAAAGAGACCTTCGTTCCCGAATATAAAATTTCCTCCGATAATACGAATTTAAATTTCGATTTTCAGGGAGGAAAGAAAATCATAGAAATCGAAGCGGACATCGATTGGCAGGTTGCCGGGCACGGCTGGTTAAAAATAAATCCGGAAACGGGAAAAGCCGGTAAAACGAAGGTAGAGATACAAGCGGACCCCAATCTCTTAAAAGAAGAACGAGAAATGATTTTAAGATTTAAGGCTCGTTCCGCAAAATGCGACATCCGGGTCGTACAAACGGAATATACGATAGATATCGACCGGGATTCCCTACTCCTTTCACCTGCAGGGGAAGAGCGTAAAGTACAATTGAAAGCCAACGGAAAATGGAGTTTAAAGAAAAAACCCGAATGGTGCGAAATAAGTCCGGTCGGCGGAGAAAAAGAAGAAACGGAAGTGAAAATAAGCGTTCCGGAAAACAATACGAAAGAGGATCGGACGGGATTCATAATTTTTGCCAACGGGTTGTCTGAAGATTTCATTGTCGTAAAACAGGAAAAATACAGACTGGATTTAAGTCCGGGAGAAGTGAGTGCCGATTTAAAAGGAGGCGTCTATAAGATCATCCTCACAGCCAATGCGGATTGGACTGCCTCTTCCGAAGCTTCTTCCGATTTTTACAACCTCGATAAAAACAAAGGGGAAAGCGGCAGACACGAATTGCAACTCACCTTAAGTGCGAATAAGTCGGAAACGAGAAATTATACCGTCGATTTTAAATGTGGAGATTTTACAATGCCTCTGAGAGTAACTCAAACCGGTCCGGACTTTATTTTCGAAGAAGTGGAAATAGCCGGATTGACATGGTGCGACAGAAATCTATATGCCAAAACAACGGATTACGCCGGCGATTGGGCAAACAGTTTGGGATTATTTTACCAATGGGGACGGAATATCGGCTATGAAGCCGGAAAAACGGAAGTAGTAGAAGGTCCGTTGAAAATGGAAGAAATCGCATTGAATAAAGACGATGAAGGAGAAAAACGTTTTATAACAGTTGCCAGCGAACCCTATATATGGTCGAAAGAAAAAGACGACGAACTCTGGAAAAAGGCCTCCCCCTGCCCTAAAGGTTTCAGAGTACCCACTTACGAAGACTGGCTTACCATCATGCCTCCTTCCTACGATATAGGGAAAATCGTATCTTCGGATAATGTAAAAGCGGTTACTGAAGGAAAGAAAAATTCCAAAACCCATTACTACCGCAAAGGCACTTACTCGACTACGGATTTTCTGCATTGGGGAATCAAAGGTCAAGGCAGTTCCGAGGCCTATATATTACGATGGGAATATAAAAACTACTCGAAGGTTTACACGGACAACTACGTTTTAGAAATATCCTATTGGAAGGTCGACAAATCCGCCTCGTTTTTTACCGATGCAAGCGAAAGCAATGCCAAGACAAAAGAAGAACTCGAAACGATGTTCAAAAATTTGGGAGAACCTTTATCCGTGCTAAAACTTCCGGCAGCGACAAGCCTGACCGCCGGCAGCGGAAACAACAACATATACGGTTACGGGAAATACGCCCATTACTGGTGTTCCGACATAGATACGAATTCTACGGAAGGAAATCTGGCCTATTGCATCGTTTTCCAAACCGGAGCCTATATGGACAGCAATTACCGGGCTATGGGAGCCGTAATAAGATGTGTAAAATAATTTAACATAGGAATATGAAACGATATATTATATGGATATTTTGTATGGGATTCTTCCTTTCCTGTGAAAAAAAACAGGAAGAATTGGTGATTGAAGTCGAAAAACTTCTATTCAAGACCTCCGAAATAGAATTATCCGTAGGTGAAAAGAGACAAATCCTCTCCGAGTTCACGCCGAAAGATGCGACGGATACCGTAGTGATTTGGAAAAGCGAAAAGCCTGAAATCGCCACAGTGGACGGCAAAGGAATAGTCACCGGGCTTAAAGCGGGGGAAACCAAAATTTCCGGAAATCTGGGCAAGGGGTATGCGGAATTATCCGTAAAAGTGAATCCCGTAAAAGCAAAAGCCAAAGGTTTATTGCTTTCAAAAAGCGAATGGACGATGATTGAAGGTGAAAAATACGTTTTAACCGCAGAGATTTACCCGGAATCGATCGAAAGCGAAGAAATCGTATGGAGTTCTTCCGACGAAGAAGTAGCAAGCGTAGTCAACGGAGAAATTACGGCCATACGTAAGGGAAAGGCCGAAATCAAAGCAAAGCTCGGGACAATCGAATCGAGCTGCCGGTTAAGTGTTCTTAAAAAAATCGTACCGGCCACCGGTTTGAGTTTCGAAAAAGAAAAAATAGAAATCAAGGTGGAAGAAACGGTAGAAGTAAAAGTTAAAATCGAACCCGAGGATGCTACGGAGCGCGAAGTGCATTGGAGTATTTCCAATACGGATATAGCCACGGTAATCGAAGGGAAGGTCAGCGGTAAATTTGCCGGAGAAACGACTTTAAAGGCTTGGATTAACGACACCGTCTACGCCGAAATTCCCGTACGGGTAATTCAACCGGCCACCTCCATCAGGTTTTACGATACTTATTTGGAAATCGGGGAAGGGGGAACATATACCATAAACCCCATAATAGAACCTTATAATACGACGGACAAAACCGTAATATGGAGTTCTTCAAATGAAGAAGTAGCCCGTGTCGAAAACGGAAAAATCACCGCTCTGATTCCGGGAGAAACGACTATTACGGGAAGATGCGGAGATGTTTCGGCAACCTGCGAAGTAAAGGTTACAAAAGAAGAAGGAAATCCCATCACTATTCCCGATGAAAAATTTTTAAATAAACTGTTGCAAGATCACGATGAGAATAAAAACGGAAGATTGACGGATTACGAAGCGGCAAAAGTAGCTAAAATCAATATCTGGTGGGAAGGTGTCAAGTCTCTGAAAGGCATCGAATATTTTATCAATTTAAGGGAATTGAATGCCACACGAAACGAATTGACAACGGTAGACCTATCCGCCAACAAAGAATTGGAAGAACTCAAAATAGGAGAAAATCCTCTGACGGAGCTCGACCTGAAGGCAAACTCGAAACTGCTCTTACTCGAAATAAACAAAATCGAGAATTTAACGGATATAGATCTTACGAATAATAAAGAATTGTCGAGATTGGATGCATCGGGTTCCGGAAAATTCATTTTGGGAGATATAAGTAAGAATACCGAACTCATTTCCCTTATGATCAACGGTACGAATACGAAAAAAATAAACCTTGCTTCCAACTCCAAATTGGAGACGCTGTATTGTGGAGGCAATGAAGAATTTACGATAGAAGGTCTGGAAATGTTGACGAACTTACGTACGTTCCATCTATACGATGCTTCAGCCATGGAAGAACTCGATTTCTCACATATGAAAAAACTGAACTATATCAACATCAGAGGCAATCATAAATTGAAGAAAATCATTTTATCCGCCGACTATTCGGGAGACATATACGTGCCCGAAGGAATCGAAATCGTGCGTAAATAAGCTTATGAATATGCACCCCGAAAGTTTTGTCTCCAACTTTCGGGGTGCATATCATATTTTGAGGCAATCTTCTACATTTAAAAATCCCGGATTACCATCGGAAAAATGCAAATATATGAATACGGGTTTTAATTTCCGGATTGTTTTTTATACCTTTGCAACCTGCTTAAGTGCATATTTCAATGAGGTATACGAACATGATTAAAATAGAATTTCCGGATGGAAGCATAAGAGAATACGAATCCGGCATAACCGGAATGGATATTGCAGCTTCCATCAGCAACAGATTAGTAAAAGAAGTGCTTTCCATAGGCGTTAACGGACAAACCTGGGATTTGACCCGTCCGATTACAAAAGATGCGGCAGTTCGTCTATACACATGGGATGACGAAGAGGGGCGCCACGCTTTCTGGCATTCTTCGGCACATCTGATGGCCGAAGCCATCCAATCCCTGTATCCGGCCACCAAATTCGGTATAGGTCCGGCTATAGAAAACGGATTTTACTATGACGTAGATCCGGGTGAAGGGATTTCTTTCACGGATAAGGATTTGGAAATCATCGAAAAGAGAATGACGGAACTCGCTCGGCAAAAAAATATCTATAAGCGAACGGAAGTCGGCAAAGCGGAAGCGCTTAAAAATTTCGAATCGAAAAACGAAGTTTACAAAGTAGAACTTATCAACGATTTGGAAGACGGCACCATTACCTACTATACTCAAGGGGAATTCACCGATCTTTGCCGGGGCCCTCATCTTCCGGACACTTCTTATATCAAAGCGATCAAATTAACCGGCCTGGCCGGAGCTTATTGGAGGGGAAACGAAAAAAACAAAATGCTGACCCGCATATACGGAATCAGTTTCCCCAAACAAAAAATGCTTGAAGAATGGCTTAAATTGATGGAAGAGGCAAAACAGAGGGACCATCGTAAAATAGGCCGGGAAATGGAATTATTCACCTTTTCCCAAAATGTAGGACAAGGCCTTCCGCTTTGGTTGCCTAAGGGAGCCATGCTCCGGGATCGCTTGGAGGCTTTTTTGAGAAAAGTACAAAAAAAATACGGATACGAGCAGGTGATAACTCCCCATATCGGCAATGTCCAGCTGTATAAGACATCGGGACATTATCAAAAATACGGGAAAGACAGTTTTCAAGTAATCACGACACCGCAGGAAGGCGAAGAATTCATGCTGAAACCCATGAACTGTCCGCATCACTGCGAAATTTTCAAATCGAAACCGCATTCCTATAAAGATCTTCCCGTTCGTTTTGCCGAATTCGGTACGGTATACCGTTACGAACAAAGCGGAGAATTGCACGGATTGACGAGAGTAAGAGGATTCACCCAGGACGATGCCCATATATTTTGTACGCCGGAACAACTCAAAGACGAATTCAAGAAAGTGATAGACATCATTTTCATAATATTCAACGCCCTGAATTTCAAAGAATTCACCGCACAAGTTTCCTTACGGGATCCTAACGATACTCAAAAATACATCGGAAGCGACGAGAATTGGGAAAAAGCGGAAAAAGCCATTATAGAAGCAGCCGAAGAAAAAGGTTTGCAAACGACGGTCGTATTGGGAGAAGCCGCTTTTTACGGACCCAAACTCGACTTCATGGTAAAAGACGCTATCGGTCGAAAATGGCAACTCGGCACCATTCAGGTAGATTACAACCTGCCGGAACGTTTCGAACTGGAGTATACGGGTGCGGATAATAAAAAACACCGTCCGGTAATGATTCACCGGGCTCCGTTCGGAAGCATGGAAAGGTTCGTAGCCGTGCTTATCGAACATACCGCCGGCAAATTCCCCTTATGGCTGACTCCCGAACAGGTGGTATTGTTACCCATAAGCGAGAAATACAACCCTTATGCGGAAGATATTCTAAATACCTTGAAACAGGCCGATATCCGTGCCATACTGGACGACCGAAACGAAAAAATCGGTAGAAAAATACGGGATAACGAATTGAATAAAATCCCCTATATGCTGATTGTAGGTGAAAATGAAATGGAAAACAATAGCGTGTCGGTGAGAAGACAAGGCGAAGGAGATAAAGGCGGAATGAAGGTGAATGAATTTATTAATCTCATAACACAAGAAGTGGAAGCACAAATAGATGCAATCCATAATTATTAATAAAAGGAGGATAAATTATAGCAAAACAAAAACAAATGGAGGTTAGAGGCCCAAGAAAAGGAGGTACATCCAAAGACGAGCACCGGATTAACGGTATGATCAAGGCTCCGGTAGTACGCGTAGTAGGAGAAAATATCGAGCAGGGTATTTACTCCCTCAAAGAGGCTTTGGCCATGGCCGAAGCTGAAAATGCGGATTTGGTAGAAATTGCACCTACCGCCAATCCGCCGGTATGTAAGATTATCGACTACAGCAAATTTCTGTATCAACTCAAAAAGAAACAGAAAGAAATGAAAGCCAAAAGCACGAAAGTCGTAATCAAGGAAATACGTTTCGGACCGCAAACCGACGAACACGATTTCAATTTTAAGGTAAAACATGCGAAAAGTTTCCTTGAAAGCGGTGCAAAAGTGAGAGCCTATGTATTTTTCAGAGGCCGCTCCATCCTTTTTCAGGACCAAGGCAGCGAACTTCTCGAAAGATTTATCAAAGAATTGGACGAAGTCGGGAAATTGGAATCCCAACCCAAACTCGAAGGTAAGAAGATGTTTGTCATTATCGCTCCCAAGAAATAAGAGAACTTTATAATTACATAATATCTGAAACACAATTAATTTTATCAAAATGCCAAAAATGAAATCAGTAAGTAGCGCAAAAAAGAGATTTTCTTTTACCGCTACCGGAAAAATCAAAAGAAAGCATGCTTTCAAAAGTCATATTTTGACTAAAAAAAGCACGAAAAGAAAAAGGAATCTTACGCATACCTCAACCGTTCACTCTCATAACGAGCGTGCCGTACGTTTGATGTTGCAATAGAAATTTTATTAACCGGAATGTTATGCTTTAAGTTTTTCGAAAAAGAAAGCGCTGACATTCAAAAAAATTATTATTATGCCAAGAGCTAAAAATGCAGTTGCTTCAAGAGCACGTAGAAAAAAGGTTTTAAAACAAACCAAAGGAAACTTTGGTGCAAGGAAAAATGTCTGGACCGTTGCGAAAAACACCTATGAAAAAGGATTGCTTTACGCCTACAGGGACAGACGCAAGAAAAAATCGGAATTCCGTTCTTTGTGGATTCAGAGAATTAATGCCGCCGTGAGGATGGAAGGATTGTCCTACTCCAAATTTATGGGATTGGTACATAAAGCTGATGTGAACATAAACCGTAAGGTGCTTGCCGACTTGGCCATGAATCATCCCGAAGCTTTTAAAGCGATAGTAGACAAAGTAAAGGAAATGGATAAGTAATTATAAAGTTTTTCAGATTAAAAATGGTTGCGGCAAAACATTTTGCCGCAACTCTTTTTATACGCAGATATCCGGCAAACCCAAACGGATGTCGGGTAAAAGAATCCAAATTTTTCGATAAAAAAATCGTTTTCCCGAAAAAAAAGGGGTCGTAAGTTTGGAATTTAAAATAAAAGGCCTACCTTTGCAACCGCATAAGAGCAATACGATTCAGTAGCTCAGCAGGTAGAGCACAACACTTTTAATGTTGGGGTCCCGGGTTCGAGCCCCGGCTGGATCACGAAGGCGAAAACAAACCCTGATAATGTCGATTATCGGGGTTTTATTTTTATAGTCCTTCCCGTACCGCTTTTGCCGGAAAGACGTTAGAACGCTTTTTACTGCTTACTACCGGATCGGACATCGAAAATACTCATATATCTTACGAAATAGCGAAATTAAACGGGAAAATACATATATCGTCGATTAAAGACATGCTTCGCATAGGTCATGCGAAAGCGGCCGTTTATTCGAAAAAAAGTATAAACGAAATTCCGAAAAGAATTCTTCCGACAGATCTTAAAAAAACGAACTCCGCTCCCGATTATCCTTCGGAGCGGAGTTTACAGAATTATTCAATCGGAATTTTTACCGGGATACCGGAAAATTTCGAATTCCGCATACAATTTTATTTCCTGAAACTTTGAGGCCGGAACAGGGCTTTATCGCCGAGTTCCTCTTCAATCCGGAGCAATTGGTTATACTTGGCCATACGGTCGGAACGGCTCATGGAGCCGGTTTTTATCTGACCGGCATTTACGGCAACGGCGATATCCGCTATCGTAGAATCCTCGGTTTCCCCGGAACGATGGGATATAACCGAAGTATATCCGGCACGGGAAGCCATTTCTATGGCATTGAGGGTTTCCGTCAAAGTACCTATCTGATTTACTTTCACCAATATGGAATTCGCACACTTAAGTTCGATTCCCTTACGCAGATATTCCACATTGGTTACGAATAAATCGTCTCCCACCAACTGGCAGCGATCTCCCACTTTTTCGGTAAGCATTTTCCATCCCTCCCAATCATTTTCCGCCATACCGTCTTCAATGGAATCTATGGGATATTTGGATATCAACTCCAGAAGATAATCGACCTGTTCCGCAGAATTGCGTTTAGCTCCGTGAGAACCTTCGAACTTGGTGTAATCATAAATTCCGTCGGTATAGAATTCCGACGAAGCGCAATCGAGCCCTATCATAATATCTTGACCGGGCTTATAACCGGCCTTTTCGATAGCCGTCAATATGGAATCCATCGCATCTTCCGGTCCGTGGAGCGAAGGGGCGTACCCGCCTTCGTCCCCTACGGCCGTACTCAACTTACGGCTATGGAAAATCCTGTTCAGATTATGAAAGACCTCGGCTCCCATACGCACGGCTTCCCGGAAAGTAGGAGCTCCCACCGGACGAATCAAAAACTCCTGAAAGGATATGGGAGCACTGGAATGCGCTCCTCCGTTGATGATATTCATCATCGGCACCGGAAGTACTTTGGCATTGACGCCTCCGATATACCGGTACAAAGGCATATTCAAAGAAATAGCCGCCGCTTTGGCTGCAGCCAGGGAAACACCCAATATGGCATTGGCTCCGAGTTTGGATTTCGTTTCGGTACCGTCCAATTCCAACAATAATTTATCGATGCCCACCTGATCGGATATTTCCATGCCGATTAATTCATCCCCTATAATATCGTTTACATTAGCCACGGCTTTCAATACCCCCTTGCCCATATAACGGGCGGCATCCTTATCGCGCAACTCCAATGCCTCGTGCTCCCCTGTCGATGCCCCCGAAGGAACGGAAGCCCTGCCGACGATTCCGTTATCCAATACGATCTCGACTTCAACGGTAGGGTAACCCCGAGAATCGAGAACTTCTCTTCCCTTTACATCTACGATATAATTCATAATTCTTATTTTAAAATTCAAAAATCTTACAAAGATACAATTTTATTCCAATGCATAAAATCATTTAAAAACGATATACCTTATTAATCGATAACATATCCGAAGTTTTCAAATTATTTCCCGAAACCGGAAAATTAAATTCTTACCTTTGTAAGAATTGGAATATTCATTTTTATTCTGCTCTACGCTATGAAAAGAAACAACTTCATTTTTATACTCATCCTTATCCTTTGTTTTCCGGGATGCAAAAAAAGAAGAATACGCATGACGCTTAAAGAAAAGATCGAATTATCTCAAACGCTCAAAACGAGAAAAAAATTCGAAAGTCCGAAAGCCATCGCACTTATCGACACTTCCGCTCTTTCGTTCTCAAAAATATTCATTAACGACAGCCTGCTTCAAGACTCCATAAGAAAAAATACCGCAGTTTTCTATAAAACCAACGGTTATAAAACCCGTTGGTTATATTCCGAAAACCATACCGGGCTTTTCAAATCTTATTTGGACATATTGAAAAATGCCGAAGATTTCGGATTAAACCCCGAAACCTACCGCTACCGAGAACTTTATTATGCGGCAAAACTCCTGTATGCGCATCCTGCCGATAATGAATCCATAACCATATTAGATAAAGAAATCACCGCTTCATTCATGCTTTTCGCCCATCATTTATTACACGGGCGCATTCACGCTCCCGGCCTGAAAAATAAAATATGGGAACAATACGATTCCGACAGGAATGAAGTGGATATTCTTTTAAAAGTAAGCGATACGGAAGATTTGGAAAAAGTCGTAGAAACTTTTCATCCCCACAGTCCTACATACGACCGGATGAGAAATAAGTTGGAATACCTGAACACCTTGCCCGATGACAGCATTCCGCAATTCGAATTCGGCGAGGAATTGAAATTCTTCAAATCGGGTTATAAAAACAACAAGGTAGCCCTCCTCAGGAAAAATCTCGCCAAATACGGATTTACCACAAGTCCTAAGGAGGAAAACACGGTAGACGAAGAACTTATGCAAAAGATTGCCGCCTTCCAGGAATCCAAAGAAATAACTCCGGACGGGATACCCGGGAAACGCACCTTGTATTATTTGAATATGACCCGTCGACGCCAACGGGAGCTTCTCGTATTAAACATGGAGCGCATGCGATGGCTGAACAAAAATTTTAAAAAGAATGCCATCATCGTAAATATTCCTCATTTCAAGTTATATCTTCTCAAAGAAGGAGAATTGAAATTAAGTATGAATGTAATCGTAGGCAAAGAATACAGCCCGACTCCGATTTTTTCCGAAGAATTGGCCTATATCGAATTCAGACCCACATGGACGGTACCTCAAAGCATACTACGCCATGAAATGCTACCGAAACTGGAGAAAGATGCCGCTTATTACACCAAGCGCGGATATTCGGTATACGAAAACGACAAGAAAATAGATCCGAATACGATAAATTGGAAAGACGCATCCGCAAAGAAACGGGTATTTCATTTCGTAGAACAACCGTCGAAAAAAAACTCCCTCGGCCTGGTAAAATTCATCATGCCCAATAACATGAGCATATATCTCCACGACACTCCTTCCGGTCATCTCTTCAAAAAGGAATACCGGGCATTAAGCCACGGTTGCGTCAGAGTCGAAAAACCGACCGAACTTGCAGCCTGCCTTTTGGAAGGACAAGACGATTGGAATCTTGAAAAAGTGCGACAAGCCATGCTATCGGGGAAAAACCGCAACAGAGTCTATCTGAATAAAAAATTCCTCGTACAACTCATATATATAACCACTTGGGTGAATGAAAACAACGAAATCGTAATCATGAACGATATTTACGGATTCGACGAC
Organism: Marinifilaceae bacterium; assembly: GCA_041846495.1. Classification (GTDB taxonomy): domain Bacteria; phylum Bacteroidota; class Bacteroidia; order Bacteroidales; family Marinifilaceae; genus JBGZEX01. The sequence goes on along the minus strand of JBGZEX010000008.1, from coordinate 19,266 downwards.
CATCACCTCGAAATCCTGCGAAAATACGACACGGGCAAAAATATTTAATCCCCCCCCTCCGAATATGAATTTCCTTAAAGCGAGGCTACCAAATCCGGAGCAATACGGGTATATTTGGAGTTCTGTAAATAAGTCTTATCGTTATAATAAGCGAAAATAACCGTACCGTCCTTAATTTTATCTATAATATCCTTATAAATATGTCGAGGTAATACGGGACATCCGTAGCTCCGCCCCAAACGTCCATGCCTGCGGATAAAATCTTCACTTACATAATCGGCCGTATGCACTACGACCGCTCTATTGTAGAGATTTGCATTATATCCCTCTTCGTATCCGTATAAACGCATGCTGAATCCGTTATTCCCCGTATAAGTAGCACCGGTAACGTAAAAACCTATACTGCTCCGATGCGATTCGCATTCATCGGAGAATTCGGAACTCGTATCGCCTCCGCTATTTTTTCCGTGACTTACGTAAGTATTGAATAATATCTTCTTCCGGCATAAATCTATCGTATAAAAACGTTTTTCGCAACTCGAACGGGTAAAATCTATTATAGAAATCAATTCCTTATCATTCAACCGATTTTCCCGTCGTAAAGCCTTGTAACCTATGAGAGCATAACGAAAAGCATCGTATTTGAGTTCGTACTTCCGCGCATCGATTGCATCGTACAAATCCTGCAATCCGCTTTCGAAAGTATCCCTCGAAACCTCGATACTGTCTTTAACCGAAATCGAAGTCACAGGGATATGAGCCGAAAAGTATATCCGCTCCGGTATTTCCATAAACGATACGAATATAAACGGCAATACGACTAAAATGCAATCGATACATCTTCTCATCGAAATAGATTTTAAGAAACAGGAAGAGTCGATATTCTCATTAAAGATAATATTCAGTTTGTAAAATTACAAAAAATCTCCTCAATTAGCCGTAAATAAATTTCTAAAAATACATAAATATACCGAAATACCGCAAATCGGTAATCTATAAGCCTGCGAATAAATTTTAAAAACAGTTTTTCGCTTACCGAAGTTCGTATTTTTATATTTCCGGGATAACACAAAAAAGGTGTGCTGAAATGAAGTTCTTCCGGCACACCCTTTATCGGTAAGGATAAATTTTCCTAATTACTCTTTTTCATCGGAAGTCGAAGTTCCCGCAGTTTCCTCATCACCTGTTTTTTCAGGAACTTCCGTACTATCAACTGCTACCGGAGTTTCGGGAGCTGCGTCTTTTTTCTTGGAAGAAGAACGTCTCCTGCGGGTAGGTTTCTTAGCCGTCGCTTTTACTTCCGTGTAAGTTTCGTTATAATCGACCAATTCGATTATGCACATTTCCGCATTATCTCCCAATCTGTTTCCCGTTCTCAAAATACGGGTATAACCTCCGGGACGATTTACGATTTTGGGAGCTATTTCTCCGAATAATTCCTTAATCGCTTCTTTTTGTTTGAGATAACTGAAAACCATACGTCTATTATGGCTCGTATCGTTTTTACTTCTGGTAATCAAAGGCTCTACATACATTTTCAATGCCTTGGCCTTGGCCACCGTCGTTTTAATTCTCTTGTGCAAAATCAAAGAGGTTGCCATATTGGAAAGAAGAGCCTTTCTATGTGCACTCTTTCTGCTTAAGTGATTAATTTTCCTATTGTGATTCATTGCTTATTCCTTATCTAATTTATATTTGGACACATCCATTTCGAAATTCAGTTTATTGGACTCGAGCAGATACTCCAATTCCGTAAGAGATTTTTTACCGAAATTCCTGAATTTCAAGAGATCGCTCTTGCTCAAAGTAACAAGTTGTCCCAATGTTTCCACTTCGGCAGATTTCAAACAATTCAAAGCTCTGACGGACAAATCCAAATCGACCAATTTCGTCTTAAGAAGTTGTCGCATATGCAATACCTCTTCATCGAATTCCTCATTTATAAGGGCTTCTTCCGTTTCTATGCTTATCTTCTCATCGGAAAACAGCATATAGTGGTATATCAATATTTTTGCAGCTTCTTTCAATGCATCCGTTGGATTTATAGAGCCATCCGTCTCGATTTCGATCATCAATTTCTCGTAATCGGTCTTTCCCTCCACTCGATAATTTTCGACTTCATATTTTACATTCCTGATAGGAGTGTAAATCGCATCGACCGGAATATATCCGATAACCGCATCTGCAGGCATATTATCTTTCGAAGATACGTAACCTCTTCCTTTCTGAATGGTCATTTCAATTTGCAGATTTACGGAAGGCGTCATGGAACAAATCGTCAAATCCGGATTGAGGACCTCGAATCCGTTAAGGAATCGATTGATATCTCCGGATTTAAATGTTTCCTGATTTGAAATTTGGACATTAATGGTTTCTTCCGTAATATTCTCGACAATACGTTTAAAGCGTATTTGCTTAATATTCAGAATAATTTCCGTAACATCTTCAATAACTCCCGGTATGGTTGCAAATTCGTGCTCCACGCCCTGAATTCTTATACCGGTGATTGCAAAACCTTCAAGGGAAGAAATCAGTATCCTCCGTAAGGAGTTACCGATTGTAATACCGTAACCGGGCTCCAAAGGACGGAATTCGAATTTTCCGAAATAATCCGTCGATTCCAGCATAATTACTTTATCCGGTTTTTGAAAAGCTAATATTGCCATATATGTTTATTACTTAGAGTACAACTCAACAATTGCCTGTTCCTGGATATTTTCGGGAATATCCGCACGCTCGGGAATATTCAACAATTTTCCGGTCATAGAAGCAGCATCCCATTCCAACCATGAATATTTACTTACATTATTGGAACGCAAAGCATTCGTTATCACTTCCAAAGCCTTGGATTTCTCCCGTACCCCTATCTGGGTTCCGGGACGCACATTGGCCGAAGGAATATTGCAAATAGAGCCGTTCACCGTTATATGTCTATGGGAAACCAATTGTCTGGCGGCAGCCCGTGTCGGTGCTATACCCAAACGGTAAACCACATTATCCAAACGGCATTCCAAAAGTTGCAAAAGCACCTCACCGGTAATTCCGCCGGAACGTTCGGCCTTTTCGAATAAATTCCGGAACTGTCTCTCCAACAAACCGTAAGTATATTTCGCCTTTTGTTTTTCTTTCAATTGGATACCGTATTCCGATACTTTTTTCCGGCGTTTAGCCAAACCATGCTGACCGGAGGGATAATTCCTGCGCTCGAAGTTCTTATCGGGACCGAAAATAGGCTCTCCGAACTTCCTTGCTATTTTAGTTTTAGGTCCAGTATATCTTGCCATTTCTTAATTTTTTAAAGTTGTATTAAAAATCACACCCTTCTCTTTTTGGGAGGACGACATCCGTTATGAGGCAGCGGAGTGACATCCACAATTTCCATTACTTCTATTCCGCTCGAATGAATGGAACGTATGGCCGATTCCCGACCGTTTCCCGGACCCGATACAAATACTCTCGCTTTACGCATTCCCAAATCGAATGCAACTTTTGCACAATCCGATGCAGCCATTTGAGCCGCATAGGGGGTATTCTTTTTTGAACCTCTGAATCCCATTTTCCCGGCAGAAGACCAAGATATTACCTGACCTGCGGAATTTGTCAACGAGATGATGATGTTATTAAAAGAAGAATGAATATGTGCTTGTCCAACGGCTTCCACTTTTACCAACCGTTTTCTGTTTGATGTAGACTTCTTTGCCATAAATCTAAAAATTATTTGGTTGCTTTCTTCTTGTTAGCAACAGTTCTCTTCTTGCCCTTTCGCGTGCGGGCGTTATTCTTAGTACCCTGTCCTCTTACGGGCAGTCCGATACGATGTCTGATGCCACGGTAGGAACCGATATCCATCAAACGTTTGATGTTCATCTGAACGGCGGATCTCAACTCTCCTTCCACTTTGTACTCCGCATTGATTATTCCGCGTACAAGTGCGAGTTGGTCGTCGTTCCAATCTTTCACCTTAATGTCATAATCGATGCCCGCCTTGCTCAGGATTGTCCGGGCACTACTTCTACCTATACCGAAGATATAGGTCAAGGCTATCTCTCCTCTTTTATTCGAGGGTAAGTCGACACCTACGATTCTTGCCATAAATCTTAAACCATTTTATTTAATTAATACTTATCCCTGACGCTGCTTAAACTTAGGGGTCTTTTTACAAATCACATATAAACGTCCCTTCCGTTTAACGATTTTGCAATCCTCGGAACGTTTTTTTACAGAAGCTTTTACTTTCATGATTTATTATCAATTTTTATATCTAAACGTTATTCTTCCCTTAGTCAAATCATAAGGAGACATGTCGACACGCACCCTGTCTCCCGGCAATATTCTGATATAATGCATACGCATCTTTCCGGATATATGAGCCGTAATCACATGTCCGTTTTCCAATTCCACCCTAAACATCGCATTGGACAATGCTTCGGTTATCACTCCATCTTGCTCTATAGAAGGCTGTTTTGCCATATAAATTTCAAATTATCAATTACCTATAAAATCGAAAGACGATAATATTTCCGCTCCGTTTTTTCGAATCGCAACCGTATGTTCGAAATGGGCGGAAGGGAGTCCGTCTCTTGTCTTTATAGTCCAACCGTCTTCTAACTGAACGATGGCCTTCTTACCCAAATTAATCATCGGTTCGATGGCTATCACCATTCCTTCCTTAAGTTTCACTCCCGAGCCTCTGCGTCCGTAATTAGGCACTTGAGGATCTTCGTGAAGATGCCGTCCTACGCCGTGTCCGACCATTTCCCGCACCACCGAAAAACCGTTGGCCTCGCAATGCTCCTGCACGGCACTCCCGATATCTCCTATCCTTTTGCCGGGTACGGCGTTCTCTATGCCTTTATACAATCCTTCAAGGGTAACTCTTAAAAGTTTGCGTACCTCCTCCCGTACCTCCCCCACTTCAAAAGTATAAGCACTGTCTCCGTAAAACCCGTTCTTCAAAACTCCGCAATCGATAGATACCACATCTCCCTCCTGAAGCTCTCTTTTAGAAGGAATTCCATGAACGACTTCATCGTTTATGGAAATACATAGGGAATTCGGAAATCCGCCGTAATTCAAGAAGCCCGGTACGGCTCCATGCGAACGAATAAAGTCCTCCCCTATTTTGTCTAAAGCCAAGGTGGATATTCCCGGACGAATATGCTTGGATAATTCACCCAAAGTTTTACCCACCAATTGATTGCTTTCCTTCAAAAGGGAAATTTCTTCATCATTCTTTATAAAAATCATCTTTCAGTCAAATTTTAATATGAACCCGGGGTCTTACCTTTTATTCTCCCGGTTTTCATCAATCCGTCGTAATGTCTCATCAACAAATGGGATTCTATTTGTTGTAAGGTATCCAACACCACTCCCACAAGTATCAACAGAGAAGTTCCCCCATAAAACTGAGCAAAAGAATGATTGACTCCCGCTATTGTGGCAAATGCCGGCAATATGGCAACCAAACCGAGGAATATGGAACCCGGCAACGTTATTCTCGACATAATCGTATCCAAAAATTCCATGGTTTTTTTACCCGGTTTGACTCCGGGAATAAAGCCTCCATTCTTTTTCATATCTTCGGACATCTGCATGGGATTTACCGTTACAGCCGTATAAAAATAGGTAAAAACGACAATCAATATAAAAAATATAAAATTATACCAGAATCCCGTAAAGTCCGAAAGAGCGGCACCCACGCCTCCGAGGGTTTCCGTAGATGCGAATTTCAAAAATGAAATGGGCAAGAGCATAATCGCTTGAGCGAATATGATAGGCATTACTCCCGCTGCATTTATCTTCAAAGGTATATACTGACGCACGCCTCCGTATTGTTTGTTTCCGACTATACGTTTGGCATATTGTACGGGTACTTTGCGAGTACCTTGCACCAACATGATGGAACCCGCAAAAACGAAGAACAATACGATAATCTCTACGATAAACGCTATCAGACCTCCGCCCTGTTCCGTCACTCGGGAAGTCAATTCCGCAACGAAAGAGAAGGGTAAACGCGCGATGATACCGATCATAATGATTAACGATATGCCGTTACCTATCCCCTTATCCGTTATTTTCTCTCCGAGCCAAAGTACGAACATCGAACCGGCAGCAAGAATAATGATGGAAGATACTTTAAAAAACACACCCGTCAAAGCGAAAGCCCAAGCCGGCACCTGCATATACAAATTCGTCAGATAAGCCGACCCTTGCAATATCAAAATCAATATGGTCAGGTATCTCGTTATTTGGTTCAATTTCCGATGTCCGCTTTCACCTTCCTTTTGCATTCTCTGAAAATAAGGAACGGCAATCCCCAATAACTGTACGACAATCGAAGCGGAAATATAGGGCATAATCCCCAAAGCAAAAATCGATGCATTGGAGAAAGCGCCTCCGGAAAACATATCCAATAATCCCAATACTCCATCGGAAGTTTGAGTCTTCAAAGCGGCAAGTCCCTGAGGATCGATTCCCGGTAAAACGATTTGTGTACCTAACCTATAAACGGCTATAAAACCCACAGTTATCAATATACGGGTTTTCAGCTCATCTATTTTCCATATGTTCTTTAATGTATCAAATAACTTCATAAGTTTGTCTTTTTGTAGCGTAATTATTCAATTCCGCTCATCCTCATAAAACGACGGTAGTTCCTCCGGCCGCCTCGATAGCCGCTTTTGCCGACTTTGAAAAAGCATCGGCCGTAACCGTCAATTTAGCTTTAAGAACACCTTCTCCCAAAATTTTCACACGGTCCGTGTGAGAAATAAGGTGTGCGGCGATCAAAATTTCCTTATCGACGACTTCGAGACTGTCGCGCTCGGCCAATTCCTGCAACATACCGATATTAATAGCCTTATATTCCACTCTATTCATATTGGTAAAACCGAATTTCGGCAAGCGTCTTTGCAAAGGCATTTGACCTCCTTCAAAACCAATTTTCCGAGAATAACCGGAACGGGATTGAGCTCCTTTATGACCTCTTGTCGAAGTTCCTCCCTTTCCGGAACCTTGTCCCCTGCCCAATCTTCTTTTTCTATGTGTAGAACCGGCTGCCGGTTTCAAATTACTTAAATTCATTTTTATATCAATTTTATTGATTTCTAATTAGATCTCTTCAACCTTAACCAGGTGACTCACTTTCTTCACCATTCCTAAAATCTGCGGATTAACCTCGTGTTCCACACTGCTGTGCATTTTTTTCAATCCCAATGCCTCGACAGTTCTAACCTGAGATTTATCGCATCTGATTTTGCTTCTTACCAATGTAATTCTGATTCTTGCCATAATAATCTCAAATTAACCGTTAAACACTTTATCCAAAGAAATTCCTCTCTGCATGGCTACCGTCCGCGGATCTCTCATTTCCTTAAGGGCCTGCATCGTAGCCTTTACCAAATTATGGGGATTGGAAGAACCCTTGGACTTGGCCAGTACGTCTTTCACTCCAGCACATTCCAAAACGGCTCGCATAGCACCTCCGGCCACAAGCCCCGTACCCGAAGAAGCCGGACGCATGAAAATGCGAGCTCCACTGTAACGGGTGGCCTGTTCATGAGGTATCGTATGATTGTAAATCGGAACTCTCACGAGATTTTTCTTAGCCGATTCCGTTGCTTTGGCAATAGCTGTCGTAACTTCGTTCGCCTTACCGAGTCCCCAACCCACAATTCCTTTTTCATCGCCGACTACTACGATTGCTGCAAAGGTAAAAGTACGACCACCTTTGGTAACTTTGGTCACACGATTGATGGCAACCAACCGCTCTTTAAGCTCCAAGTCCGTTATATTTATCTTTTGTTCCATTCTCGTCGTTATTAAAATTTAAGACCTCCGTTACGAGCGGCATCGGCCAATGCTTTCACCCTACCGTGGTAGAGATAGCCGTTACGGTCGAAGGCCACTTTTTCTATTCCGGCTTGTTTTGATTTTTCCGCCAATACGCCCCCTACGGCAGCGGCTATTTCCAATTTAGTGCCTTTAGATGCAATATCCTTGGACAGAGAAGATACGGAAACCAAGGTTTTACCCACCGTATCGTCTATCAACTGTGCCGAAATTTGCATATTCGAACGGAATACGCTCAAACGCGGACAGTCTGCCGTTCCCGAAACCACCTTGCGTATTCTCCTCTTTATTCTTAATCTTCTTTCTACTTTAGTTAAAGCCATAATTCATAAACCTTTATCGGTGATTAAACTTTTGCAGACTTACCTGCTTTTCTACGCACTTCCTCGCCTACAAAACGAATACCTTTACCCTTATACGGTTCGGGCTTACGCAATGAACGTATCTTGGCTGCTACATGGCCTATCAATTGCTTATCGCAACTCTCGAGAGTGATTATCGGATTGGCACGTTTCTCGCTGACTACGGAAACTTTTATTTCCTTAGGCATTTCCATAACGATATTATGGGAGTATCCCAAACCCAATTCGAGTAATTGTCCGTTGCTGTTTGCTCTAAAACCTACGCCTACGAGTTCCTGTTTGATGGTATAGCCTTCAGAAACTCCGACAACCATATTGTTCAACAAAGAACGGTAAAGTCCGTGAAGCGATTTTTGTTCCTTGGTTTCGGCCGTACGATTTACCGTAAGCGTACCTTCTTCGATTTTCAAATTCAACATCGGAGAAACCTGCTGTTTCAATTCGCCTTTAGGTCCCTTTACGGTTACTGTATTATCCGGGGCTACGGAAATCGTAACTCCCGCAGGTATATTAATCGGTAATTTTCCTATTCGTGACATCTTTCCGCTTTTTAATCAATACACATAACACAATACTTCTCCTCCGACATTGCGTTGTCTTGCTTCCTTATCGGTCATTATACCTTGAGAAGTAGACAATATCGCTATCCCGAGTCCGTTCAAAACACGAGGCATATTATCCACATTCGCATAGCATCTCAATCCCGGTTTGGATATTCTTACCAAAGATTTTATGGCGGGGACCTTTGTCTCGGGATGGTATTTCAAAGCTATTTTAATCGCGGATTTATGCCCGTCTTCCTCCACTTTATAGTTGAGGATATAGCCTTTTTCTTTCAATATCTTCGTCATCTCCAGTTTCATCCTGGAACCGGGAATCTCTACGATTCTGTGATTCGCTTTAACCGCATTCCGAATACGGGTAAGGAAATCTGCTATAGGATCTGTCATCTTATTCTGTCTTTTAAAATTACCAACTCGCTTTCTTCACTCCCGGTATAAGACCGGCCGATGCCATTTCCCGGAATTGTATCCTGCTGATACCGAACTGACGCATATAACCTCTGGGCCGACCGGTAATCTTACATCTGTTGTGCAACCGGATCGGATTGGAGTTTCTGGGCAAGAGACTAAGTCCTATATAATCTCCTTCCGCTTTTAATTTCGCCCGTTTCGCCGCATACTTTTCTACCAATTTTGCACGCTTAACCTCACGGGCCTTCATTGATTCTTTTGCCATTCTTTCTAAATTTAATTCTTCTTAAAGGGTAATCCCAATTCTCTTAAAAGAGCATAACCTTCTTCGTCGGTATTAGCCGAAGTCACAAATGTTATGTTCATACCCATTATTTTATGAACGTTATCTATCAAAATTTCAGGAAATATAATCTGTTCCTCTATTCCCAAAGTATAATTTCCTCTTCCGTCCAACTTATTGTCGATACCTCTGAAATCCCGTATACGGGGAAGTGCCGAACATATCAGACGCTCCAAAAATTCGTACATCCTGTCTTTTCGCAAAGTCACTTTTACGCCTATGGGCATCCCTTTACGAAGTTTGAAATTGGATACGTCTTTTTTGGATTTGCCTACCACCGCCTTTTGACCGGTAATAGCCGTAATTTCATTTAAAGCGAATTCCAGGATTTTTTTATCCTGAATCGCCGCTCCCACGCCCTGATTGATTACTATCTTCTCCAATCTGGGTACCTGCATAACGGATTTGTATCCGAACTCTTTCTGCAAAGCCGGTACAACTTCTTCGTTATACTTTGTCTTTAAATTTGGTGTATATTCCATCTATGAATTATTAAATTACTCAGTCCGCATATCAATAAAGCAAACTATAAATCATAATTTGCGGGTGCAAATATATAATTTATAATTTAAAACTTAAAATTTACAGGAAAGATATCGAAAAATCTTCACGATATTTTCAATATACTCCCTAAATCCAATGGAAATTAAAACAATCCGAGTTCGGATTGCTTTAATTTATAGTCTCCCCGCTTCTCTTGGAATAACGCTCGAGTTTGCCTTCGGCATTTCTTCTCCTTCCGATACGGGTAGGTTTTTTCGTAGAGGGATCCACCACATTCAAATTGGAAATATGAATCGAACCCTCTTTCTTAATGATACCTCCCTGGGGATAAGCCGCATTCGGTTTCGTGTGTTTACTGATGATATTCACACCTTCCACGATTGCACGTTCTTTGTCCGGTAGCATCGCAAGCACTCTGCCCTGTTTCCCCTTATATTCTCCGGCGTTCACCTGGACAAAATCACCTTTTCTTATATGAAATTTCCTCTTCATTTCTTTTAAATTATTAATTCGGCATGAAAAACTCCCTTAAAGAACTTCGGGAGCCAAGGAAACGATTTTCGTATATTTTTCCCTCAATTCTCTCGCTACGGGACCGAAAATACGGGTTCCTCTCATTTCTCCGGCATTATTCAACAAAACGCAGGCATTATCGTCGAAACGTATGTAAGAACCGTCCGGACGACGATATTCCTTTGCCGTACGTACGACGACAGCCTTGCTCACCGAGCCTTTTTTCACATCTCCTCCGGGCAGTGCATTCTTAATTGAAACGACGATTTTATCGCCTACTCGGGCGTAGCGTTTTTTCGTTCCGCCAAGCACACGTATACAGAGCACCTCGCGGGCACCGCTGTTATCGGCAACTTTTAATCTGGATTCTTGTTGTATCATGTTTACTTAGCTTTTTCTAAAATTTCAATTAATCTCCACCTTTTCGTCTTACTCAAGGGGCGGGTTTCCATAATTTTAACTTTATCTCCGATTTGACACTCGTTCTTTTCGTCGTGAGCGACAAACTTCTTGGTCTTTTTAACGAATTTTCCGTATATGGGATGCTTTTCTTTAAAATGTACGGCAACCACTATGGACTTATCCATTTTATCGCTAACCACAAGACCTATACGTTCTTTTCTTAGATTTCTGGTTGTTTCCATCGCTTATTACTTCTTTTCTGTTAATTCTCTCAAACGCAACTCGGTCTTCATACGTGCAATATCTCTTCTGAGACTTCTTATCTGCATCGGATTGTCCAAAGGCGATACCGTATGATTCATCACCAATTTGGTCAGTCGTGCGCGTTCCGCATCGATTCTCTCTTTCAAATCGTTTGTGGCTATATCCTTTATCTCTGAATTTTTCATATCAATACATTTAAATTTAATATACGATCATTCTTCTTCTCCTTCGACATAATCGCGTCTCACCACAAACTTCGTCGTAATAGGCAATTTCTGGGCAGCAAGGCGCAAAGCCTCCTTAGCCACCTTATAAGGTACTCCGTCCGCTTCGAACAATATCCTTCCGGGAGTCACCGGGGCTACGAATCCCTCGGGAGAACCTTTACCCTTACCCATACGCACTTCCGCCGGTTTCTTCGTAATGGGTTTATCCGGGAATATACGTATCCATATTTGTCCCTGACGTTGCATATAGCGGGTTACCGCCACACGAGCAGCTTCGATCTGGCGTCCTTCTATCCATTTCTCTTCCAACGCCTTTATACCGAACGAACCGAATGCCAATTGATGACCTCTCTGGGCATTCCCTTTCATCCGTCCTTTTTGTTGTCTTCTATATTTAGTCCTTTTCGGCTGTAACATAGCTAATCCTCCTGATTATTAAAAGATTATTTCCTCTTCTTTCTGAAATTACGTCTTCCGCCTCCCGAATTATTGGCGAATTTGCTCTCTTTGGAAACGAGAAGAGAATTGGGCACGAGTTCGCGTTTCCCGTAAACTTCTCCCGTACAAATCCACACCTTAATTCCCAAAACACCGTATGTGGTAAAAGCTTCAGCCTGTGCAAAATCTATATCGGCACGGAAGGTATGTAACGGAACCCTTCCTTCTTTGAATACTTCGGCACGAGCTATTTCGGCTCCGTTCAAACGACCGGAAACCAAAATCTTGATTCCTTCGGCTCCCATTCTCATGGTAGAAGCTATCGCCATCTTAACGGCACGACGATAGGCAACTCTTCCTTCAAGCTGACGGGCGATATTGTTGCCGACGATTACCGCATCCAACTCGGGACGTTTAATTTCGAATATATTGATCTGAACCTCTTTATCGGTTATCTTCTTAAGTTCTTCCTTAAGTTTGTCCACTTCCTGACCTCCTTTACCGATAATGATACCCGGACGAGAAGTATTGATGGTGATGGTTATCAACTTAAGTGTTCTTTCGATTACGATCTTGGATACGCTGGCTTTTGCAAGACGGGCATTGAGGTATTTTCTTATTTTATAATCCTCCACCAACTTGTCTCCGTAATTCTTACCGCCGAACCAATTGGAATCCCAACCGCGGATAATTCCTAATCTATTGCTAATTGGATTTACTTTTTGTCCCATGTAATTACTCTTTTACGTTTTCTGTAGTAAGCTTGCTTCCCAATACGAGCGTCACATGATTCGAACGCTTCCGAATCCGGTGTGCCCTTCCCTGAGGGGCCGGACGCAATCTCTTAAGCATCCCCGCTCCGTCGACAAAGGCCTCCTTTATATATACGGAGGAATCTTCCAATCGCTTTCCTTCATTCTTGGCTTCCCAATTGGCAATTGCCGACAACAAAAGTTTTTCCACCTTCGAAGCGGCTTCCTTAGGACAAAATCTCAATGTATCCAAAGCCTTTTGTACGTCCATTCCGCGTACAAGATCAACCACCAACCTCATTTTCCGAGGAGAGGACGGACAATCTCTTAAAATAGCGAATGCCTTATCCTTTTTGGCTTCTTTTATTTTGTTTGCTCTTAATCTTTTTCTTGCACCCATTTTATACAATCTTGAAAATGTTCAACAATTCACGCATTTTACTTTTTATTAGCGTGACCTCTGAAGGTACGTGTCGGTGCAAATTCCCCGAGTTTATGCCCCACCATATTTTCGGTCACATATACCGGGATGAATTTATTACCGTTGTGTACTGCAATAGTATGTCCCACAAAATCCGGAGAAATCATAGAACGACGTGCCCATGTCTTCACGACATTTTTCTTTTTGGTTTCGTTCAATTCCAATATTTTTTTCTCCAATTTAAAATCTATAAAGGGACCTTTCTTTAACGAACGACTCATAACATCAACAATTAATCAGTTATTTTTTTCTTCTTTCCACGATATACATATTCGATGTATTCTTAGGAGCTCTCGTCTTGTAGCCTTTAGCCAACAAGCCCTTTCTGGAACGGGGATGACCTCCGGATGCACGGCCTTCTCCACCACCCATCGGGTGATCTACCGGGTTCATGGCCACTCCGCGCACTCTGGGTCTGCGACCCAACCAGCGGGAACGACCTGCTTTACCGGAACGTTCCAGTATATGGTCGGCATTGGACACGATTCCTACCGTAGCTTTACAGGTAGTAAGAATCATTCGTATCTCTCCGGAAGGCAGTTTGAGCAATGCATATTTGCCCTCTCGCGATACCAACTGTGCGAAAGAGCCGGCGGAACGGGCCAATACGGCTCCTTGTCCCGGTCTTAATTCGATGTTATGCACGATTGTACCTAATGGGATATTCTCAAGCGGAAGGGCATTTCCCAAATCGGGAGCCACCTCGCTTCCGCTATATAATTTCTGCCCGGCAGTCAATCCTTCCGGAGCGATTATATAACGTTTTTCACCATCGGCATACACTAATAGAGCAATGCGGGCGGAGCGATTGGGATCGTACTCTATGGTCGCCACGCGTGCGGGTACGTTATCCTTGTCTCTCTTAAAATCTATTACTCTATATCTTCTCTTATGACCACCACCTATATATCTCATTGTCATCTTACCGGTATTATTACGTCCACCGGTCTTAGTGAGCGGCCTCAACAATGATTTCTCAGGTCTTGCTGTAGTCAACTGGTCGAAAGAATTCACTATTTTATGCCTTTGACCAGGCGTTACAGGTTTTAATTTTCTTACAGCCATCTTATTTAAATATTGCTAAAAAAATCAATACTATCTCCATCTGCTAAAGTGACAATCGCTTTCTTGAAAGCGGCGGTTCTGCCTTTGATAACTCCCGCTTTGGTATAACGGGATTTAGCCTTACCCTGATATTTCATGGTATTGATGGCTTTTACATTCACGTTATACATCGCTTCCACAGCTTTCTTTATCTCTATCTTATTCGCATCAATCGCAACAATAAAGGCAACTTTATTTTGCTTATCGGTCATTGCCGACATCTTTTCCGTAAGCACGGGTTTTAATAATATCTCCATATCCTCTGCTTAATTTAGATTGAAAAGAGAATTCAGGGTTTCGATACACCCCTCGGACAATACGAGATGTTTGGCATGCATAATATTGTAGGTAGCCAAATCGTTCGCACGCATTATTCTCACACCGGGAATGTTGCGGGCCGACAATATCACATTCGTGTTCACCCCGTTCATCACTACCAATAAACTCCCTTTATCCACATTCAAATCCTTGATAAACGCAACCATTTGTTTGGTTTTCGGAGCTTCGAAATTAAAATCCTCAACCACCTTAATGGCTTGGGCATTTGCTTTTAAAGATAAAGCGGAACGGCGGGCAAGTCTTTTAAGTTTCTTATTCAACTTAAAACTGTAATCTCTGGGGACAGGACCGAATACACGACCTCCTCCTCTGAAAAGAGGATTCTTTATGCTGCCGGCACGGGCACCTCCCGTTCCTTTTTGTTTTTTAAGTTTTTTCGTACTTCCCGAAATTTCATTTCTCTGCTTTGCTTTATGAGTTCCCTGACGCCTATTGGCAAGATATTGCTTTACGTCAAGATAGATGGCATGTTCATTCGGCTCTATACCGAAAATCGCATCATCCAACACGACCTTTCTACCGGTTTCCTTTCCGGCAATATTCAATACACTTAACTCCATCACTTCATAATAATTACATAAGACCCCTTGGCTCCGGGAACGGAACCTTTTACTAACAACAGATTATTCTCCGGAACAATCTTCAATATGCGGATATTCTCTATCGTAACCCGCTCGCCTCCCATTCTTCCGGCCATGCGCATCCCCTTGAACACGCGAGCCGGCGTAGAGCATGCGCCTATGGCTCCCGGAGCTCTGAGACGGTCGTCCTGTCCGTGAGTGGATTGCCCCACTCCGCCGAAACCGTGACGTTTAACCACACCCTGGAAACCTTTTCCTTTGGAAGTTCCGATAACATCCACAAAATCTACGTCTTCAAAAAGCGAAACATCGATGGTATCGCCCAACTTATGTTCCTCTTCGAAACCGGAAAACTCTACGAGTTTCCGTTTTGGAGTAGTGCCTGCCTTTTTAAAATGTCCACTTAGCTGCTTCGTTACGTTTTTCTCTTTTTTATCTTCAAAACCCAACTGAAGCGCTTCGTAACCGTCTTTTTCCATCGTCTTTACTTGGGTTACGACACATGGACCGCACTCGATCACAGTGCATGGGA
Source organism: Marinifilaceae bacterium (assembly GCA_041846495.1). Classification (GTDB taxonomy): domain Bacteria; phylum Bacteroidota; class Bacteroidia; order Bacteroidales; family Marinifilaceae; genus JBGZEX01. The sequence goes on along the minus strand of JBGZEX010000008.1, from coordinate 3,599 downwards.
TACTTTTCCCCTCAACACTGAATACGGAAGTCATTCCGACTTTTTTTCCAATTAAACCTGGCATTTCTTTAATTTTTAATTTTAGGTTTCAATTCAATAACGACATCTCCGTTCGTCGTCATCATACTTTAATCTCCACTTCCACTCCGCTCGGCAATTCAAGTTTCATCAAGGCATCGATCGTACCCGCCGTAGAACTGTAAATATCAATAAGACGCTTGAATGTGCAGATTACGAACTGCTCTCTGCTCTTCTTATTGACGAAAGTCGAGCGATTAACCGTAAAAATACCTCTGTGTGTAGGAAGAGGTATGGGACCGCTGACTACGGCTCCGGTAGCTTTTACCGTTTTTACAATCTTATCCGCAGACTTGTCCACCAAGTTGTGGTCGTAAGATTTTAATTTAATTCTTATTTTTTGACTCATGATAAAATTTATATTATTCACGATTTATGATTGAGTTCTCCGGCATTTTCGAGCCGAAACCGGAGAACCTGCATCCCTTATAATAAATCCACTCTCCCGCTATTGGATTCGACCACTTCTTTGGCAATTCCTTTGGGGACTTCCGCATAATGCGAAAACTCCATGGAAGAACTCGCTCTTCCGGAAGACAACGTACGTAATACGGTAACATAACCGAATTGTTCGGCCAGAGGTACTTTCGCATTGATTACCCGGGCTCCGGTACGGGATTCCATACCTTCCACCTGACCGCGACGACGGTTGAGGTCGGCAATAATATCCCCCATATACTCTTCCGGAGTCACCACCTCCAACTTCATGATCGGCTCCAAAAGTATGGGCTTGGCTTTTTGGCAAGCTTCCTTATAACCGATTTTAGCCGCCATTTCAAAAGAAAGAGCATCCGAATCGACGGGGTGGAAAGAACCGTCCATCAACGTAACTTTCAAACTATTAAGCCCGTAACCGGCCAAGATTCCGTTTTCCATGGCTTCCTTAAATCCTTTTTCAACGGCGGGAATAAATTCCTTGGGTACGTTTCCGCCCTTCACTTCGTTGACAAAGGTCAATCCTTCCTTATCGTCGTCCGCCGGTCCCAAACGGAATATGATATCGGCGAATTTACCGCGTCCTCCCGTTTGTTTCTTAAATACGTGACGATGTTCCACCGTAGCGGTAACGGCTTCCTTATAAGCCACCTGAGGAGCGCCCTGATTGCATTCCACCTTAAATTCCCGTTTCAAACGGTCGATGATAATATCCAAATGCAATTCCCCCATTCCGCTGATGACGGTTTGCCCGGAATCCGCATCCGTTTTTACCCGGAAGGTAGGATCCTCCTCGGCCAATTTGGAAAGGGCAACCCCCAATTTATCGGTATCTTTTTGCGTAAGAGGCTCCACGGCTATTCCGATAACGGGTTCGGGGAAAGTCATACTTTCCAATTGAATCGGTTTTTCTTCGCTGCACAAGGTATCCCCCGTACGTATATCTTTGAATCCCACACAAGCGCATATATCTCCCGCCTCGATAAAATCCTTGGGTTGCTGTTTATTGGAATGCATTTGAAATAAACGCGATATCCGTTCCTTTTTCCCCGTACGCGGATTATATACATAAGAACCGGCTTCTATGACTCCGGAGTAAACTCTCGTATAACACAAGCGTCCCACAAAGGGGTCGGTGGCTATCTTAAAAGCCAATGCCGTCAAAGGTTGATCGGGATCCGCAATAAAACGGCGTTCTTCGTCCGTACCGGGAATAGTTCCGATAATTTCCGCCTTATCCAAAGGACTGGGCAAATAAGCGATAACGGCATCCAATAAATTATGAACTCCTTTATTTCTGAAAGAAGAACCGCAGAGCACCGGGCAAAAATCCATGGCGATAACGGCTTTGCGCACTACGGCACGTAATTCTTCCGCAGTAATGGAATCGGGATCTTCGAAGAAACGCTCCATCAAAGCCTCGTCCTGTACGGCTACCGCCTCGACCAGTTTTTCGCGCCATTCATTCACCTCTTCCATCATTTCCGAGGGAATTTCCTTTACGACGGGAGTCATCTCCCCGTTTTCCCATACGTAAGCTTTCATATCTATAAGGTCTACGACACCTTTAAAGGTATCTTCCGAACCTATGGGCAATTCCAGAGGAATGGGATTGGCCCCCAATTTTTCGCGTATTTCCCGAACGGCTTTCATGAAATCGGCTCCGGAACGGTCCATCTTATTCACAAAAGCGATACGGGGTACTCCGTATTTATCGGCTTGACGCCAAACCGTTTCGGATTGGGCCTCCACTCCGCCCACCGCACAAAACAAAGCCACGGCTCCGTCCAAAACCCGGAGAGAACGCTCCACCTCTACGGTAAAATCCACGTGTCCCGGAGTATCGATAATATTAATCTTGTAATCTTTATCCTGATATTTCCAAAAACAAGTGGTTGCAGCCGAAGTAATGGTTATTCCCCGCTCCTGTTCCTGAGCCATCCAGTCCATCGTAGCGGCTCCGTCATGGGTCTCGCCTATCTTGTGGGAAACTCCGGTAAAATAAAGAATTCTTTCGGTAGTAGTTGTCTTTCCGGCATCAATATGTGCCATGATACCGATATTCCTCGTATAATGTAAATCTCTCTTTGCCATATAATCGCCTACCTGTTAAAATCTGAAATGAGCGAATGCTCTGTTGGCCTCAGCCATACGATGTATATCTTCTTTTCTCTTAAAAGCTCCGCCTTCCTCTTTATATGCAGCCATAATCTCCGCAGCAAGTTTTTCGGCCATACTGTGACCGCTCCGTTTGCGGGCAAAAATAATCATATTCTTTACGGAAATAGAGCGTTTCCTGTTGGGATTCACTTCCATGGGAACCTGAAAAGTAGCACCTCCGACCCGGCGGGATTTCACTTCCACCTGAGGAGTTATGTTTTCCAAGGCCTGTTTCCATATATCCAATGCGGACTTTTCTTCTTTTTTAGCCATCTTCTCTTCTACGATATCGAGAGCATCGTAAAAAATACCATAAGCTATCGACTTCTTACCATCCATCATGAGGTCGTTTACAAACCTCGTTACCAACACATCGTTAAATTTGGGATCCGGTAATAAAATTCTTTTTTGCGGTTTTATCTTTCTCATCTTCTAAAGTTTACGGATAATTTCTGTTAGCTGCCCTCGTGGTCTTCAACAACCTCCCGGTCATTTACTCAACTACACTTCAAGAACAACCATAAACAATCCTTCGATTAATTATTTTTTAGCGGCTTGTCCCGGTTTGGGTTTTTTAGCCCCGTATTTGGAACGTCTCTGACAACGTCCTGCCACGCCGGAAGCATCCAGAGTTCCACGTACGAGGTGATAGCGCACTCCGGGGAGGTCTTTCACACGACCGCCGCGAATGAGCACGATGGAGTGCTCCTGAAGGTTGTGCCCTTCTCCGGGAATATAAGCATTCACTTCCTTACCGTTGGTCAGTCTTACTCTGGCCACTTTTCTCATAGCCGAATTCGGCTTTTTGGGAGTCGTCGTATACACACGTACGCAGACCCCTCTCTTCTGCGGACAAGAATCCAAAGCCGGAGCCTTGCTCTTCTCCTCGATTCTCTTCCTTCCTTTTCTTACTAATTGTTGAATAG
>JBGZEX010000007.1:0-2530 GCA_041846495.1 Marinifilaceae bacterium | reverse complement strand
TTACGGATAAAAATACAAACGGCAAAACGCCGGTTCCGATATCATACCGGAATTCGTTTTCCGGAATCTCACCGTGAATGAGAAAAGAGTGGAAACAACATATCGTGTCGGAATTCGTTTTCCTAAATCCCGACGAAAATCGGGGAAACCTTTTTAAAAAAGTGCCGGTAGCTTGTTTGTTATTCATTTCAAAAAAATATCTTTGCAGCATAAGGACGGATGATTGTATCGCTTTTTTAAGGATGATGGACGGATTCAGAGATGAGGGTTCTTTTTTGCAATCATCGTCGGGCGCAGATGCCGGAATTGACGAATGATAAAAAACAGGAAGATGAAAAGATGTAATTATATAAAACTCATACTGTGTGCGATTGTTTTATTCGAGGGTTGCTCCGTAGGTAGAAAAGCCTTGCGCGAAGGAGATTATTATAAGGCGACATTGGAAGCGGTGCACAGGTTGCGTAAAAATCCCGACAGTAAAAAAGCTAAAGAAGTGCTGGTAAAGGCCTACGGACTGGCAGAGGAGAACGGTTTGAGGAAGATACGGAATGCGATGGACGGTGGTATGCCCGGTAGATATACGACGGCAGCGGATGAGTACATTATGCTTAAAGAGTTGGCGGATGCCATATACGAATGTCCTAAAGCTTTGGAAATTATAGAGAGTCCTTCTACATACGACAAGGAATTGGGAAGTATCCTGCCTGTAGCCGCAGAAGAAGCTTACGGTTCCGGATTGCGCCGTTTGCAATTGAATACTATGGAAGATGCCCGGAAGGCGTATTACGATTTTTTGCGAGCCGATGGTTATGTGAAAGGTTATCGCAATGTGGAAGATAAAATCCGGGAGGCTTTGTACATGGCGACTTTGAAAGTTGTTGTGGAAAGACCTTCCATACCCCGGAGGTTTCAATTATCTGCCGATTTCTTTTACGACAATATAATGAGCGGAATTTCGCAAATGCATGAAAGTCGTTTCGTGCGTTTCTATACTTATGAAGAAGCCGTAAACGACAGGCTCGAGTATCCCGATCAGTATTTGATATTCGAATTCGACGACTTTTCCGTAGGTGATTTGCGAGAATCCAAGAGATCTTTCGAGGTTTGCAGGGATAGCGTATTTGTGGGAACTACCGTAGTGGACGGTGTTACGCATAAGGTGTACGGAAAAGTGAAAGCCGAGATGACGGTGTTCTCCAGGGAAGTCGCTTCCCGCGGTTTGTTTTCCGTGAAAATAGTGGATGCCCGCAACAAACGTATTCGAGCTCACCGGAAATTTCCGGCCGAATTCGTTTGGCATAACGAATGGGCCACTTATAAGGGAGACGAACGGGCGCTCGACGAGGAGCAGAAGAAGATAGTCGGTACGGAGCCGGTTCTTCCGCCTTCTCCCCAAGTCCTTTTCGGAGAAATGACCAAGCCGATTTTCAATCAGGTATTGAGATTCTTGTGGAGTTATTATTCGGAATATTGATTTTTAGGTTAAACTCCCCGAATCCGTTTTCGGAATTGCGGGGAGTTTATCAGTGAATGTATGGTTTCGGGATCCAATTTAAAAACGGGCTTATCTCTTTGCTTAATTGCGTCGATTGCCCATAAATATCATGATGTAGTAGAGAAGAGTAGCTAATGCCGAGAGAGCGGCAATTATATAGGTATAGGCAGCCCATTTAAGGGCATCGAATGCTTTTTCCTGTGTTTCCGTCGTACTTATTCCGGAAGTTTTAAGCCATACCAAGGCCCGTCTCGAAGCATCGATTTCCACCGGTAAGGTGATAAAACTGAATAATACGGTGATGGCGAAAAGTCCGATACCTATGGGCAGGAGCATGGGCATGGTCTGAATAAAAATAATACCGGCCAAAAGGATCCATTGTACGTATTTGGATGCGAAACTTACGGCGGGTACCAAAGCCGAACGGAGTTTCAACATAGAGTACGCTTTGGCATGCTGGACCGCATGTCCCGTTTCGTGGGCGGCTACGGCAGCGGCGGCAATACTGTTTCCGAAATATACTTCTTTACTGAGATTTATGGTTTTGTCTACGGGGTTGTAATGGTCGGTAAGGCGTCCGCTTACACTTCCGATTTTTACATCGGTTATTCCGTTTTCGCGCAACATTTTCGCTGCAACATCCTTTCCGGTTATTCCGCCGGGAAGAGGAATTTTGGAGTAGCGTTCGAAACGGGATTTTAATTGTGAGCTTATAATCCAACTTAGGAGTGTGAATCCGATAAAAATTACCCATATGAAAAGATGGGGATTTGTTGTAGCTGGTTCCATTGATAATAGTTTTTGATTGATTTATTATTAATATGGAGTTATCCGAGCAAAAAACGGGCCAAATTGCAGTCCTTTCCGTTTTATGTCGGAGATTATTCTTTTCCCTTCGATTGTTTTGGAGTTTATGTAAAAATACGCTATCTTGTTTGCGTTTATTATAAATAAAATTAATCAAACATAACTAAACCTTTTACCATGAAAAGAAATTACAGTCCGAACGAGATTAAAAATATCGCACTCGTCGGA
>JBGZEX010000006.1:0-3359 GCA_041846495.1 Marinifilaceae bacterium | reverse complement strand
TTACTCCTAAAACAAACAGCCGAAGAACCTCCGGAAGAAGAGAATTTGACATAAGGGGGCTTGTCCGTAAACTAAAACACCCCCAATACGTGATAGATAACGAGTTGGGGCAAGATAATTATGGTTTAGCGGACAGCAATAATTTTCTATTATGCTGACAATGTAAAAGTCACAAGAAAAATCAGATTTTCAAACATACATATGGCATCTGCAAATATGCCTTATGTGAGAGTAGTGTTCAGAGGCTGCCGGTTGTCGGAAAACCCCGAAGAGAAGTCTTAGTGGCCCTGAACTGACAGTTTCCTGCTTTCATTTCGATTCTTCTTAAAAATAGACTTTTCGCAGGGAATGACTTATCTATCGCCCCTGCCTCGATAAAACGACAGGACGAAGAAAATAAAAAGGGAAAATAAGGGATATTCATTTATATCCTTTAATTTTGTAAGAAAATAAAGGAATATGAAAAATTTCAGCACGAAAGCTCTTGTATTTTCCATTATAACTCTTTCGGTAGCCTTATCTATTCTCGCATTCAGCATATCTCCGGAAGAAATAAGGTATACTTGGCAGGGATACAATCCCTGGATAGGCATTCAAGGTATTTTTTCAGCCCTGGAATACCATCTCAAACTCCGCCCTTTTTATACTTGGGCTCTTACCGCTATCATACTTTTATTTTTCATATGGAGACTGTATAAGGCATATAAACCCCGAAAAAAAACGTAATTATGAGACCTGACGAAAGATATAACTCAAGAGGAGTTTCCGCATCCAAGGAAGATGTGCATAATGCAATAAAACATTTGGATAAAGGCATATTTCCCAAAGCGTTTTGCAAAATCATACCGGACTATATGGGAGGAGATCCCGGGTATTGCAACATCATGCATGCCGATGGCGCCGGCACAAAATCTTCCTTAGCTTATATCTATTGGAAGGAAACCGGAGATATTTCCGTATGGAAAGGCATAGCCCAAGATGCCATCGTCATGAATCTCGACGATTTGCTCTGCGTAGGAGCCACCGAAAACATCCTTCTATCCTCCACTATCGGACGCAACAAGCATAAGATTCCCGGCGAAGTCATCGCCGCCATCATCAACGGAACGGACGAACTTCTATCGACCTACCGGGACATGGGGATATCCATATATCCTACGGGAGGCGAAACCGCCGATGTCGGAGATTTGGTAAGAACCGTAATCGTAGATTCGACGGTGGCCTGCAGAATGAAACGCTCGGATGTAATCACAAATGAAAACATCGCTCCCGGCGATGTAATCGTAGGGCTTTCTTCCACCGGACAGGCCGTATACGAAACCGCATATAACGGAGGAATGGGTTCGAACGGCCTTACTTCGGCCCGCCACGACGTATTTTCGAACTATATGGGAATGAAGTATCCGGAATCCTACGATTCCGACCTCCCGAAGGAATTGGTGTATACGGGGAGCTATCGAGTTACCGACCTCATCGAGAAACTCGGAGTGGATGCGGGCAAACTCGTACTTTCGCCTACCCGTACCTATGCTCCGGTAATAAAGAAAATACTGGACGAATACCGTCCCCGTATCCACGGACTGATTCATTGTTCCGGAGGCGCCCAAACCAAAATCATGAATTTCACCGACCTCTCCGTCGTCAAAGACAACCTTTTCCCCACTCCTCCTCTTTTCGAAATCATTCAAAAAGAATCGGGAACATCCTGGGCGGAAATGTATAAGGTTTTCAATATGGGGCATCGAATGGAAGTTTACGTGAAAGAGGATTTGGCTCCCGAAATCATAGCCGTTTCCCAAAGTTTCGGGATAGATGCACGGATTATAGGAAGATGCGAAGCCGGTCCCAAACGCCTCTCCATAAAAAGCGCATACGGGGAATTCATCTATTGAAACTCCCCTTATCGTAATTTTAAAGGCATATTCCAAAACATAAGAAGCGAACGAATCTCTTTGTATCGGGTATTCGAATCTACGCATATCGGGAAAATTCGGAAGATCCCTTTCAGAAAATATAGCGTTTTCCTATATTTGTAATCGAAGCGGACAGTCTTAAAGCAAACTGCCCGCCCGGACGGGGAATAAAAATTCGGTAAAAAGGCTTATGGAAATTATTGAACGGCTTTTCGATTTGCAGGACGTAAAATATCGGGATTTTCTCACAAAACTTATTCCCACCGTAGACAGGGATAAAATCATAGGAGTGCGAACACCCGTACTGAGAAAACTGGCAAAAGAACTTTTCCGAAATCCGGCGAGTGTCGATTTTATGAATTCCCTGCCTCACACCTATTTTGAAGAAAATAATCTGCACGCTTTTTTTATCGAGGCGCTCAAAGATTATCCGGCGACAATCAGCCGTACGGAGGATTTTCTACCCCATATCGACAATTGGGCTACATGCGATTCGTTTTCTCCCAAGATTTTTAAAAAACATCCGGAAGAAGTTTACGATAAAATCCTGGAATGGTTGAAAAGCGAACATACGTATACGGTAAGATTCGGCATCGTCCGCCTTATGTCGGGTTATCTCGAAGAATTTTTCCGGCCGGAAATGCTCGACCTGATAGCGGATATTCGCAGTAAGGAATACTATGTGAACATGGCTTCCGCATGGTATTTCAGCACGGCTTTGACAAAACAATACGAAACGACGCTTCCCTTTTTGAAAAAGGGGAAATTATCCCCTTTTATACACAACAAAGCGCTTCAGAAAGCAATCGAAAGCGATCGCATCGGCTACGAGACGAAATCTTATCTGAAAACATTAAAGATATGATTTCTTCCGTACAATTTTGATAAATTACAGACTATCATAAATAAAACAGTCGAAAATAAAAAATCCTCATAACTCAATCACAATAACGGAATCGGTATACGAACCGAATATTGAAATATTCCTAATGGAAGGCAGAAAATATCAATTCGTACTTATTATCGAACCCCCTTTCGTTGATATTTATACCTTCCACCATCCAACGGGGAGGAGGAAGCCGTTTCATATAATGATCGAAAAACTGCAACATGCGACGCGACCAATCCCGCTGCGCCGCCTCATTACCGATAAAATGCCCCTCTCCCTTATAATTGAGCAACCATACGGGACGAGATAACCTTCTCAATGCCAGATAGAGATTACGGCCTTCGCTATATGCTACGGCTTCGTCCTTATCGTTATGCATGATCAATACCGGAGTTTTGATTCTATCGGCATATAAAATTATTGCTGTCCGCTAAACCATAATTATCTTGCCCCAACTCGTTATCTATCACGTGTTGGGGGTGTTTTAGTTTACGGACAAGCCCCCTTATGTCAAATTCTCTTCTTCCGGAGGTTCTTCGGCTGTTTGTTTTAGGAGT
>JBGZEX010000005.1:0-26587 GCA_041846495.1 Marinifilaceae bacterium | reverse complement strand
CGAATTCCCGATATTTTTCCCCATATTCTTTTGGGAATCAATAAAAATATGTAATTTTGCAACTCGTTTGGGATATTTTCGCCCTTTTATTTTGAGGCTGAACCTTAGCCATTTACCTCAAATGCGAAACAAGCGGAAAACGGAACCCCATAACCTGCCCGGTTGCCGCGTTGGTTCCCGATTTCCAGTGTTTTATAAAAGGAGAAAAAACTCATTCGAGACAAACGGAATGTATAATTAATTTATTTCACAGTGGACCAAATTAGCTATAAAACGACTTACGTAAACAAGGCTACCGCAAAAAAGGAATGGGTAGTTATTGATGCGGAAAATGAGGTTTTGGGACGCCTTGCTTCTAAGATTGCAAAAATCCTCCGGGGCAAATACAAACCCTCCTACTCTCCTCATGTGGATTGCGGAGACAACGTGATTGTCATCAATGCGGAAAAAATCGTCTTGACCGGCAATAAACTTACGGACAAAGTGTATACGAGACATACCGGATATCCGGGCGGCCAACGCCATACTTCTCCGGAAGCTCTGATGAAAAAGCATCCGGAAAGAATTCTGGAACATGCCGTAAAAGGAATGTTGCCCAAAAACAGACTGGGAAGAGCCATACTGAAAAATCTTCATCTCTACGTAGGCAGCGAACACAAACACGAGGCGCAGCAACCCAAGAAAATCGATTTAAAAAACTTAAAGTAAAATTAAATGGATACAGTTAATACTACAGGCCGGAGGAAAACGTCTATCGCCCGCGTTTATATGAATGAAGGCAAAGGAAATATCGTTATCAACAAACGTCCGATGGAAGAATATTTTACCCTTCCCATCCTTCAATACATTGTGCGCCAACCTTTGGAACTTCTCGGCGTAAACGGAAACTACGACATAAAAGTCAATCTTCAAGGCGGAGGATTCAAAGGTCAAGCGGAAGCGCTTCGCTTGGGAATCGCCAGAGCTTTGGTGGAAATCAATCCCGAAGATAAACCCAAGCTGCGAGCTGCCGGTTTTATGACCCGGGATCCGAGACAGGTGGAACGCAAAAAACCGGGACGTCCGAAAGCCCGCAAGAGATTCCAATTCTCCAAACGTTAATTACGGTTTTGTATCTAAATTGGCGGGACTTCCGATTTCGGAACTACCCGGCAATTGATAAATTAAGAATGTTAACCTTTTAAAAATAAAAAATGTCAAATACAACTTTTGATGAATTATTAGAATCGGGATGCCACTTCGGACATATGACGCGCAAGTGGAATCCCCAAATGGCTCCTTATATATTCATGGAGCGAAACAACATCCATATTATCGACTTGAACAAGACGGCCGTAATGCTCGACAAAGCTGCCGCCGCTCTTAAACAAATAGCGAAATCGGGACGTAAAATTCTGTTTGTGGCAACAAAAAAACAGGCTAAGGATATTGTTGCCGAAAAAATATCCGCAATCAATATGCCCTATGTTACGGAAAGATGGCCGGGCGGAATGCTGACCAATTTCCCGACCATCCGCAAAGCCGTTAAGAAAATGACGGATATAGATAAAAAATTCAAAGACGGCACCTTCGATCACCTCTCCAAACGGGAAAACCTGCAAATCTCCCGCCAAAGGGCGAAATTGGAAAAAAACCTGGGAAGCATAGCGGACCTTTCCCGGTTACCGGCAGCTCTTTTCGTCGTAGACGTATGCAAAGAATATATTGCCGTAAAAGAAGCGAACACGCTCGGTATACCCGTATTTGCCATGGTGGACACGAATTCAAGCCCTAATGGAGTGGATTTCGTTATTCCCTGCAACGACGATGCCAGCTCTTCCATAAATCTCGTTGTCGGAAAAATTGCGGAAGCCATAAAAGAAGGCCTTACCGAACGTAAAAACGAAAAGGAAAAAGAAGCCGTAGATAAAAAGACGGAAACGAACAAATCCGACAAGACGGAAAATACCGATATCGTTGCAAATATCGAAGAAGAAGTGGAAATCGAAGAAAAAAACGAAATTTAATCATAGTAAAATGGAAATAAAAGCAGCAGATGTAATGAAACTCCGCAAAGCGACCAATGCGGGGATGATGGATTGCAAAAAAGCCCTGCAGGAAGCTGAAGGGGATTTTGACAAAGCCGTCGACATCATTCGCAAAAAAGGGCTGATCATCGCCAGCAAAAGAGCGGATCGGGAAGCTAAAGAAGGATGCGTTCTCGCTATAGCGGAAGGGAAAAAAGCCGCCGTAGTAGCTTTGAACTGCGAAACGGACTTTGTTGCAAAAAATGAAAATTTCATTGCATTCACTAAAAAAATATTGGATAAGGCTTTCGAACTTATGCCCGAAAATATCGACGCCTTATTGGCGGCCGAAATCGACGGACGGACCATATCCGAACACATATCCGAACAAACCGGTGTAATCGGAGAGAAAATAGAATTGAGTTTTTACGATAAAATCGCAGCCGAAGATACGGTGGCTTACATCCACCAGGGCAATAAACTCGCTTCTATTGTAGGATTCAGCAAAGCCGGCGATTATCAACTCAAACGGGATATCGCCATGCAGGTTGCATCCATGGCTCCCATTGCCGTCGATAAAAAAGACGTTCCTCGGGATGTCGTAGAACACGAGTTGGTTATCGGAAGGGAAAAAGCCCGCGAAGAGGGGAAACCCGAAAATATGCTGGACAAAATTGCAGAAGGACGTCTGGGAAAATTCTTCCAGGAAGCGACTCTTTTGAATCAGATTTTCGTCAAAGACGGAAAAATCAGCGTTTCCGATTATATTAAATCGAACGACAAAGAACTCGGCGTTACGTCTTTCGTAAGATACACGCTCAACGTTTAAACCGATATCGTTCAGAGATAAAAAAGGCCGATCGGAAATATTTTCCGTCGACCTTTTTTCTTATTATGTTCTCTATAACAAAATAATACGAAAAGCGATTTAAACCGGGATTTATAGCCTGATTTGCTTAAAAATTCTTAGTTTTGTTGTAATAAAAATGCTTTTTCTAAATAAGAATATCATGAAATATAAACGCATCCTTCTCAAATTAAGCGGAGAATCTCTTATGGGGGAACAAAAGTACGGCATCGATACGCAACGTCTCGAAACTTATGCCGCTCAAATCAAAACGGTGGCGCAAAAAGGCGTAGAAATCGGAATCGTAATCGGAGGAGGTAATATATTCAGAGGGCTTAAAGGGACGAAGAAGGGATTCGATCGGATAAAAGGGGATCAAATGGGAATGCTTGCGACCGTCATCAACGGTCTCGCCCTAAGTTCCGCTTTGGAAAGCATCGGCTGTCGGACAAAGGTGCTCACAGCCATCCGAATGGAACCTGTCGGAGAGTTTTATTCCGGAGAAAAAGCCGTGACTTATTTGGAAGCCGGCTATATTACCGTATTTTGCGGCGGTACGGGAAATCCTTATTTCACCACGGATACCGGCAGCAGCTTAAGAGCCGTTGAAATTCGAGCCGACGTTATGCTCAAAGGAACTCGTGTGGACGGGGTATATACCGACGACCCCGAGAAAAACCCGGATGCGAAAAAATTCGAATCCATCCGATTCGACGAAGTCTACCGGCGCAATCTCCAAGTTATGGACTTGACCGCCACGACTATGTGTAAGGAAAACAACCTACCCGTAATCGTTTTCGACATGGACACGGAAGGCAATCTTTTAAAACTCATCGAAGGCGAGTCGGTAGGTACGCTTATCTATTAATAAGAAATCATCCATGAAGGAAGATACATCCATATTGGCGCAAATAGATTTCCCCGAGGATTTACGTAAACTTCCGGAGAGCGATTTGCCTTTGCTATGCGACGAAATCCGGCATTATATCATAGACGAATGTTCGAAAAACCCGGGGCATCTCGGTTCCAGCTTAGGCACGGTGGAACTTTCGGTCGCCCTGCACTACGTATTGAATACGCCCTACGATAATCTCGTCTGGGACGTAGGGCATCAGGCCTATACCCATAAAATCCTTACCGGCAGAAGAGAAGCTTTCAAAAACAAACGACTTCTGAACGGAATAAGCGGTTTTCCCCGAATGTCGGAAAGCCCTTACGATGCTTTCGGAACCGGTCACGCCTCCACTTCCATATCCGCAATTCTCGGTATGGCCGTATCCGCAAAACTCAAAGGAGAAACCGACAGGCTTTCCGTAGCCGTAATCGGAGACGGAGCCCTTACCGGGGGTATGGCCTACGAAGCTCTGAACAATGCGGGTGTTTATAAAGCCAACGTATTGGTTATTCTGAACGACAACAATATGGCCATAGATCCCAATGTAGGCGGATTTAAGGATTATCTCCTCGATATCACGACTTCCCGCACCTACAACCGGATAAAAAACGACGTATGGCATATACTGAGCAAATTCGATAAAATATCCCCTAAAATGTTGAATTTCATCCAAAATATCGACGGGAGCGTAAAATCGATGCTGCTGAAAAAATCCAATCTTTTCGAAGCCATGGGGTTCCGTTACTTCGGACCGGTGGACGGACACGATGTCAACCATCTCGTGGAAGTATTGCGCAACCTTAAAGAATTGAAAGGTCCCAAGGTATTGCACTGCCTTACCAAAAAAGGGAAAGGATATAAAAATGCGGAAATCGACCAAACCGTATGGCATGCTCCGGGAAAATTCAATATAGAAACCGGAGAAATCATCAAGGACAAAACCGTAAACGAACCTCCGAAGTTTCAAGACGTATTCGGGTACACTCTGTTGGAACTTGCCGAAAAAAATCCGCTTATCGTCGGAATAACGCCGGCCATGCCGAGCGGGAGTTCCATGAATATCATGATGAAAGCCATGCCCGAAAGATGTTTCGACGTAGGCATAGCCGAAGAACATGCCGTAACTTTTTCGGCCGGACTTGCCGCCCGAGGTATGATCCCTTTTTGCAATATATATTCCACTTTTATCCAAAGAGCCTACGATCAAGTCATCCACGACGTAGCCCTCCAGAAATTACCCGTCGTATTCTGTATCGATCGCTGCGGACTCGTAGGTGCCGACGGGGCCACCCACCACGGATATTACGACATGGCCTCTTTCCGCTGCATCCCCGATATCGTGATTTCCGCTCCTTTGGACGAAGAGGAGCTGCGAAACCTTATGTATACGGCACAATCCTATAAAAAAGGCCCCTTCTCCATAAGATATCCGAGAGGAAAAGGAAGTCTCGTCGATTGGAAAACGCCTTTCCGGGAAATCGAAATCGGGAAAGGAAGATGTTTGAAAAAAGGAGAAGAAGCAGCCCTTCTATCCATCGGAAGTATCGGAAAAATCGCCGTGAATGCGGCAAACGATTTCGAAGAAGGCAGAATAGCCGTCTACGATATGAGATTTCTAAAGCCCATAGACGAAATCCTGCTCCACGAGGTATTCAAAAAATTCAAACGCATCATAACCGTAGAAGACGGCACCGTTGTCGGAGGATTGGGCAGCGCCGTTATAGAATTCATGAATGAAAACCGGTACGATGCGGAAGTCGTGAGATTGGGGATAAAGGATAAATTCGTAGAACACGGAACCCAAAAGGAATTGTACCGGCTATGCGAATACGATGAAGAGGCCATAAAAAAACGACTTGCCGAATGGAATATCGTCCCGTAATCCTCCCGGAAAGTTATTAAACAGCTGTAAAAACATCGGATTGATTCAATTTATGTTTAACTTTGTAAAGTTTTTCGACTCGAACGACAAACCGATTCAAGACAATTCATCTATATGACATCAGATAGTATTTATAAAAACATTGCCCCCTACGACGGGCAAGAAGCCCGAAATGCCATAATGCGATTGAGCAAATCCGGGGATTTTTTCGAAATTTTTTCGATGCTTACAAAACGCTCTAAAGAGGAACTTCAAAACAAACTCGAAAAAGTTCAAAATAAAGACGATTTTCAAGAAATATTTTTCGGCCCTATAATCGAAGATATTATCGGACATACGACACGGGGCATTAATATAGAAGGACTCGACAACATATCTCCGGATAAGAACTATATTTTCATATCCAATCACAGAGATATTATACTGGACTCGGCCATACTGAACGTACTTTTACGTAAAAACGGTTTCAAATATGCGCAATCCGCCATAGGAAACAATCTCCTAATCACCGAATGGATTACGGATCTCGTAAAATTAAACTCCTGTTTTACGATAGAACGCGGCATTTCGGGAAAAGAAATGCTGACGAGTTCCGGACTGCGTTCCAAATATATCCGGGATGTGATGAAAGAAAACAAGGACTCCATATGGATCGCTCAAAGGGAAGGCCGCACTAAGGACGGACACGATATGACACAACAGAGCATACTCAAAATGTTTAAGATGAGCGGATGCTCCGATTTCGGAAAAAACATGAAAGAACTCCGGATCGTACCCTTGTCCATATCCTATGAATGGGAACCTTGCGATGAAATGAAAACCGCCGAAATTTACATGAAAAACGTAAGCGAATACGTTAAAACCCCGGAAGACGATATAAAAAGCATGTTAAACGGGCTTTCGTCTTTTAAAGGCCGGGTGAATTACCATATGGGAAAGCCCCTTGACGAGGTATTCGATGCAATGGACGAACTCGCTTCGAACCAGGAAAGATTCGAAGCGACGGCTGCTCTCATAGACGACCAAATTCACGGAAATTACAAACTATGGGAGAATAACTACATAGCCTACGACATCAAAAATTCCGTCAAAAAATATGCGAATTTCTATACGGAAGCTCAAAAAGAGCTATTCGTAAATACGATGACAAAAAAACTGGATAAAATAGACGGCAATCGTTCTTTTTTGAATAATATCTACCTTACGATTTATGCGAACCCCGTTATAGATAAAAACGCCATCTTATGAAATTACCGCAAATTCTAATCCTTTCGGCTGCATTCCTCATCATGGTTTCGAGTGCTTTCACTCTTATCGCTACTACCGACAGAACCCCGGTTTATATCAATGTAGTCACGATAGGCATACTCATGATTACGATGCTCGTAATCATTATCAAGGATAAAAAAGATAAAAAAATCGAATAATGTATATCGTAAAAAGGAGGATAAAAATAAAAGATAAAAACATGGACGTGTGGTTCGGTTTGGTTTCCAAGAGGAAAGGAAGGTATTATGTCTATCTTTTTACCGATAATCCGGATAATCCGCATAACCATGCCGAACTCATATTATCGGATATGCCCGATAAGGAGGAAGCCGTAAAAGCCGGCATCCGATATGCAAAAAATCTATTCAAAACCATATTAGACAATCAATCATGCCGAGAGATATCAGAGTAAGATTCGCCCCGAGTCCTACGGGAGCACTGCATTTGGGAGGAGTAAGAACGGCCCTGTATAATTATTTATTCGCAAAGAAAACAGGCGGAAAATTTCTGTTACGCATAGAAGATACCGACCGGACGAGATTTGTGCCGGGAGCGGAGGACTATATATCGGAAGCTCTCGAATGGTGCGGTCTTAAAGTGGACGAAGGGGTCGGTGTAGGAGGCGAATACGGCCCCTACAGACAAAGCGAAAGAAAGGATTTATACCGAAAATACGCTTTGCAACTCGTAGCTTCCGGCCATGCTTATTACTGCTTCGATACAAACGAAGAACTCGACGCCTATCGCAAGGATTTCGAATCGAGAGGGGATACTTTCATTTACAATGCCTCCACCAGAAAAGGACTGAAAAACTCCCTTCAAATGACCCCGGAGGAAGTAGACGAACTTCTTTCCCGAAATACCCCGTATACGATTCGCTTCAAAATGCCCGAAGACGAAACCGTAAACATACACGACCTTATAAGAGGAGAGGTGAGTTTTCGTACGTCTATATTAGACGATAAGGTCCTATTCAAATCGGACGGCATGCCTACCTATCATCTTGCGAATATCGTAGACGACCACCTTATGAAGATATCTCATGTCATACGAGGCGAAGAATGGCTTCCTTCCCTTCCCCTGCACGTTCTTTTGTACAAGGCTTTCGGATGGGAGAGCACCATGCCGGAATTCGCACATCTTCCCCTCATTCTCAAACCGGTAGGCAACGGCAAATTGAGCAAACGGGATGGAAATAAGATGGGATTCCCCGTATTCCCTCTGGAATTCAAAGACGAAACCTCCGGAGAAATATGGAAAGGCTATCGAGAAGACGGGTATTTCCCCGAAGCTTTCGTCAATATGCTCGCCCTTCTCGGATGGAATCCGGGTACGGAACAGGAAATATTCAGCATGGACGAGCTTATCCGGGCCTTTTCGATAGAAAGAGTCGGAAAAGCCGGTTCCAGATTCAATCCGGAAAAAACCAAATGGTTCAATCATAAATATTTGGTCGAAAAAAGCGATACGGAATTGGCAAAACTCCTCCGTCCCATCGTAGAAAAAAACGGAATCGAAACAACGGATGCCGAATTGGAAAAAATATGCGGCCTGATGAAAAACCGGGCAAGCTTCGTTTCGGACATATACGAAGAATCGCTTTTCTTTTTCAAAGCTCCCGAAACTTATGCCGAAAAAGACGTGAAAAAACATTGGAAACCCGAATCTCCCGATATATTGAAGGAATTAGTAAAAATATTGGAGTCCGAAGAGGATTTTCGGGCTCCGGTTTTGGAAAATGCGGTTTCGGAATGGATAAATTCTCGGGAATTGGGTTTCGGCAAGGTGATGAATCCGCTGAGAATCGTCATTGTAGGTGCTGCCAAGGGACCTCACGTATTCGATATTTTGGAAATACTCGGGAAAAAAGAATCTTTGGAACGCATAGGCAACGGACTGGAACGACTGAAACTCTAATCCGGATTTATAAAGAACAAAAAAAAGTTACGGTAAAAGGTACGCTCAAATCGGTCAATAAACCGTTAAGAAGGGAAATAAAAACCATATCTTTTCCGGATACCTGTACGATAACCGGAAGGGTGGTGTCCGCCGTAGTGGCGCCTCCCGCAGCAATGGGAGCGAATTTGCCGAAACAATATGCAAGCAAAGGAGCGAATACGAGGGTGAACATTTCCCTTATAATATTGGAAACCAGAGCAACAGCTCCGAGTTCGGCTCCTTTATATCCGGTTATGAATACGGAAGAAAGAGAGTAATACCCCATTCCGGCACCTACGGCCAAACAATCGGTAGACGTACGTCCCGGAATTAAAAAACCGATAAGAAAGGAAGCGATGAAACTTCCCCCCAAGGTGGCAGCGGGAAGCAGAAGTATTTTCGGTCTTACATTCTTAAAAGTCGGAAGTATGCGCCGATCGCTGCCTATTCCCGCACCCACGAAAAACATCAATACCCAAAGTATGTAAACGGAGATTTCCGCTGGAAGCGAAAATCGAGAAAACAATCCGTTATACCCGCATATAATCCCTCCGATAAAAAAGAAGAGAATAAACATACTCCCTTTAAATGCCCTGAGAAGAGATGAACCGGAATTTAAAGAACGAGATGCCGCTCTGTTTATTTCGGGATAGAAAATCCGGAATACGCCTCCTCCCAATAAAACGCTTCCCATCGTAGAGGCCAGGCCTATCAGAAGCGCATCCCTTCCGATAACGGAAACACTCTCCCTCAAAACGGGATTCTCTCCGGACTCCACTCCTAATACGAATAATAAAATATAAATGAGTAAGCGGGTGCAGACAGGCAGATAAACCAAATTCCGGTTTCTGTATATAAAACCGAAACCCAATCCTGCGAGTATGATAAAAACAACGACAAACATCACCGCGAATATCTTTCCCGTATTCTATCGAACGTCTCCCATAACTCCTCCTTCGTGGATGCCCTGAGCATTTCTATCCGCAAATCCCTGAAATGAGACAAACCCTTAAACATTCCGGCCATATGCCTTCTCATATGAAGGATACCTCTTCTCTCGTCCAGCCAATCTACGGCATCGGTTATTTGGGATTTTATCACTTCAATCTGTCGTTCCAGCGATAAATCCGGCCGGATTTCCCCCGTTGTCATATATTCTTTTATATCGCCGAATATCCAAGGCCGTCCGATTGCGGCCCTCCCGATCATCACGCCGTCCACTCCGTAATCTTCGAAAGCCTTCTTCGCCTGAAGCGGACTGCATATATCCCCGTTTCCGATAACGGGTATACGGATACGGGAATTTTTCTTGAGAGCTGCAATCGGTTCCCAATCCGCCGTCCCCTTGTACATCTGCGCCCTCGTCCTGCCGTGTACGGCAATGGCCACAATCCCCACATCCTGCAAACGCTCGGCTATTTCTTCTATGACAATATGCTCCGAATCCCATCCCAATCTGGTTTTCACCGTAACCGGAATCTTCACGGCATTCACAATCCGGCGCGTCATCTCGACCATTAGGGGCAAATCCCTGAGCATACCGGCGCCCGCCCCCCTTTGAGCCACCCTCTTCACGGGACAACCGAAGTTTATATCCAAAAAATCGGGATGAACCTCCTCTACCATCTTAGCCGCTTCCACCATCGTATCCACGTAACGTCCGTATATCTGTATGCTCACCGGGCGTTCGAAATCTTCGATACGAAGTTTTTGCAACGACCTGTCCACCGAACGTACGAGGGCATCGGCCGAAACGAATTCCGAATACAGCCAGTCCGCACCGAAGGTCTTGCACCATTTCCGGAAAGGAGGATTGGTAACATCCTCCATAGGAGCAAGAATCAAAGGCTGCTCCTTCATTTCTTTTCCCGCAATATTCATATTTCTCTTTTATATTTCAGATTCAAATTTACACAATAAATCCCGAATCCCGCCCCAACATCAATTCCGAGCCTTGAATAAACCGTATAAAATACTCCGTTATATCGAAAAATTCGATAAAAACGTCGATATAATCCGATCCGGTCATTATATTTGTAAAATGTAACGTCTCTCTTAGACTTTATCATATGGTAAAAAAAATAATTATTTTGGGAATTTTCCTCCTGTTCTCTTCTTTTTTATCGGCATATCCTCATTCAGATACGGCAATCGTACGGAAACACGTAATCGTATTGCCGCTTAAAAATATCCGCAATCCGTATAAAACACATAAGGTTTTTCGCGGACATTGGCAGGGTTTTCATTTCGGATTCACTCACACCAACGTTTCCTATCCTCAACCGCTTTATACGGAAAACGAAGTTTTTATGGATACCGACTGGGGAAAATCTCATGTTATGCAATTCAACATAAAAGAATGGGACTTCGCTTTAAATTCCAAAGGAAATTGCGGCATGATTACCGGAATCGGCATCGAATACCAAAGATTCGCATTCAATAATCTTAAAACGAAATTATATACGGAAGACGACGTTTTAAGAGGCGGAATCCATAACGGTGTCGTAAACATCAGACGGAATTCCCTGAAAAACTTCTATATGATTCTGCCCTTGATTTTCGAATACCATATAGAAATCCCCATGCAGCGCAAACTATATTTTTCCGCCGGATGTCTAAGTGGCATAAAATTGCATTCGAAAACCAAAATCGTATATAAGGCAAAAGGGAAAAAACATAAAATAAAAGATCGGGATGATTTTTCGCAACAAGACATAAAAATCGATGCTTATTTTCAAATGGGATTGGATAAATACAAATTATGGGCAGCCTATTGTCTTACTCCCATGTTTAAAAAGGATAAGGGACCGAAAGTCAAAAAATTAAGTATCGGATTGGGATTCTCGTTCTGATTCGGTTCCGAATATTTCGGATTCGTTGAATATAAAATTTTGGCGATCGATGGAAGCTTGATGTATCAAGCGGAAAATTTCGGTCACTATATGTTTGTCTATATGCTTATTCTCGGCCAGTTCTGAAATTCTATTCAATATTCCGTCCCAACGGTCGAACTGAAATATCGTCATATTATTCGTTTTCTTGCATCTCCCTATTTCATCGGCAAAATACAGGCGGTCGGCTATAAGTTCCACAATCTTCCCGTCTATTTCGTCTATATGACTTCGCATCCTCTCTATACTCTCCTCGCAATCGAGAATATTCGAATCCGTTTCTCTTATCTTCAAAGATTCGACAATCTTACTCAAAGTATCGGGCAATACCTGCTGAAAAGCATCACTCAAAGCATTTGCGGGATTCGAATGGGATTCCACGATAAGTCCTTTATAACCGAGATCCATAAATTCCTGGCATAGACATCCCACATAACGGGTATCCCCTCCCATATGGGAAGGATCTCCGAATATACATAGATTCTTCAACCTGCGTTTGAGTTCCAAAGGAATTTGCCAATGCGGAGAATTCCGGTAGGGATAAGCCTCCGCCACGGAAAATCCCCTATGTATGGCCGCCAACTTATTGATACCGGAATCGAGAAAACGCTCGAAAGCTCCTATCCAAAGTTCTATATCCGGATTCACGGGATTTTTTATGAAAACAGGTATGTCCACTCCCCGCAATGCATCGGCAATTTCCTGCACCGCAAAAGGATTAGTCGTCGTGCGCGCCCCTATCCATACGGCATCCATACCCGCTTTCAAAGCTTCGCTCAAATGTAAGGGATTGGCCACCTCCGTCATAATCTTCATGCCGAAAACTTCCCGCACTTCTTTCATCCATTCCAAACCGAGTTTTCCTACCCCTTCGAAAGAATGCGGATGCGTACGCGGTTTCCATATACCGGCTCGGAATACGCATATGCCCGATGCGAATAAGCGTCCGGCCGTTTCCATCACCTGCTCCTTAGTTTCGGCACTACAAGGTCCCGCAATTACTAAAGGACGTGAAATCGACGGAAATAATCCCCAATCTTCCAACGGCAATATTTTCGAATCTTCTTTCATAACAGGTTATCGTGCTTACAAAGATAGTTTTTTTAGTACTATATTTCTATCTTTGTAAAAACAAACCAAGACGTATTTCATGAAAAAAAATATGCAAAAATTGTTTCTGCTGGATGCCTATGCTCTCATATACCGGTCATACTACGCATTTATCAATAATCCCAGAATAACCACTTCGGGCATAAATACTTCGGCCACATTCGGATTCGTAAACTTTTTAATGGAAATGCTCGAACTCGAAAATCCGGAATACATAAGCGTTGTCTTCGACCCGGAAGGACCTACATTCAGACATAAAATATTTCCCCAATACAAAGCCCAAAGGCCGCCTATGCCCGAAGATTTAAGAAAATCCGTACCCTATATAAAAAATCTCATCAAAGGGATGGGCATTTCCTGTTTGGAAGCTCCCGGATACGAAGCGGACGACCTTATCGGTACGCTTGCAAAAAAAGCCGAATCCGAAGGATTCACCGTATATATGATTACCCCCGATAAAGATTATGCCCAGTTGGTCAGTGAAAATATCTTTATGTATAAACCCGGAAGAGCGGGTAATCTCTCGGAGATATGGGGAATTGCGGAAGTTCTCGACCGTTTCGGAATCGAAAAAATCGAGCAGGTCGTAGACATACTCGGATTAATGGGCGATACGGCGGATAATATTCCGGGATGTGCGGGAATAGGTCCGAAAACGGCAGCCTCCCTTATCTATAAATACGGAGATATAAGCAATATATACCGGCATCTCGACGAAATAAAAGGAAAACAAAAAGACAATCTCACCGCCTGTAAAGATATCGTATCCCTCTCCCGGGATTTGGTCACCATAAATACAAACGTGCCCTTCGAAATCGATTTACGGAGCCTGAAGAAAAAAGATTACGATTTCGGCATTCTGACCCCCATATTCGACGAATTGGAATTATTTACCGTAGCGCGACGTTTCAAAAAATTGGCAAATACGGATGAAGACAAAACCGAAAATTTTAAAATTTCCCATTTCGATAAAACGCAAAATCCGGAAGAAATAATCCGTAAATTGGAAGAAATATCCGAATTTTCCTTTTTTACGGATATCGATAAAAACAATTTGCACACTACATGGCCTTCCGAAATATTTTTCGGCATAAATCAATCGGAAGTATGGAGTTTGAAATTCTCCGACAGCAAGGAAAAAAACACCGAAATCCTCAAACGCCTGAAACCCGTATTTGAAAATCCGGACAAAACCATCGTATCCGATGCATGCAAAGACAATTACATATGGCTGCATCGGGCCGGTATCCGCCTTTTAAATAAGATGTTCGACATAACCATCGCCCATTATCTCATAGAACCGGATAAAAGCCACGATATCTCTAAAATCATATTGGAATATCTCAAACAGAGAACCCGTGAGGAAAAAGACAATACCGCATCTCGCCAACTAAGTCTCGAATTCTCCGAAGAACCCGAAAACACTTCGCTGGCAAATGCCGAATTAACCAATGCCGTTTTCAGACTCAAACCGTTGTTAAAAAAAACGATGGAGGAAAAAAGCCTGATAAAACTCTACGATTCCGTAGAAATTCCCCTAATCGAAGTATTGGCCGATATGGAAATCGAAGGAGTATGCGTGGATAGAAATACTTTAAACGGATTGTCTCTTGAAATAAAGGAAAAATGCGATACATTGGAAAAAGAAATATACGATATCGCCGGTATGAACTTCAATATAAATTCTCCAAAACAATTGGGCGAAGTCTTATTCGAGCATCTGAAAATAAGCAAGGATATTAAAAAAACCAAAACCGGACAATACAGCACATCCGAAACCACGCTTATAAAATTATCGGACAAACATCCCATAATAGAAAAAATATTGGATTACAGGGGATTGAAAAAACTTATCACCACTTATACGGACGCATTGCCCGGATATATCAATCCTGCAACCGGACGCATACACACGTCTTTTCAACAATCGGAAGCCGCTACCGGAAGATTGAGCAGTCTGAATCCCAACCTTCAGAATATCCCGATAAGAACGGCGGAAGGACGTAAAATAAGACAGGCTTTCGTCGGAGGAGACAGCGATCACATATTCATTGCCGCCGATTACTCTCAGGTGGAACTCCGTCTCATGGCCCACCTCAGTCAATCTCCGGAACTTATAAGCGCCTTCGAACACGGGGAAGACATACATGCCGCCACGGCTTCGAAAATATATCATATTCCTTTGAACGAAGTTAATCCGGAAATGAGGAGAAGGGCTAAAACCGCAAATTTCGGTATCATATACGGCATATCCGCCTGGGGACTTTCGGAAAGACTGAAAATTACCCGCAAAGAAGGAAAAGAACTCATAGAAGGATATTTCGAACATTATCCGGGAGTAAAAAAATACATGGAGACGACTATTGCCAAAGCCAGAAAACAGGAATTCGTAGAAACAATTATGGGCAGGCGGCGCTATCTAAGGGATATAAATTCTAAAAATGCCGTCATTCGAGGCGTAGCCGAAAGAAATGCGATCAATGCCCCCATTCAGGGCTCCGCCGCCGATATTATAAAAATGGCGATGATAGCTATTCATCGAGCCATAAAATCCCATGGACTCCAATCCAAAATGATTTTACAGGTACATGACGAATTGGATTTCATATGCTATATCCCGGAAAAAGAAATTTTGGAAAAAATCATACGCGAATGTATGGAAAAGGCCGTGAAACTTTCGGTACCTTTGATTGTAAGCATCGGAGAAGGAAAAAATTGGTTCGAAGCACATTAAAAACAGGAGCGAATGGAAGAAAGAGCCGCATATTTCGTTCCGGAATGTCCTCAAAATGTCGAGGACTCGATTTCCTATTTTCGTTTTTTCCCGGATTCTCTTTCCCATTATATACGAATAATGCCTTCGAAATCTCTTTCTTATACGGAAGATATTCCCTATAATCCCGTTTTAAAACCCTGGCAACACCGGAATACATCCGATAACGGACTATTGGTTCTGATTATAATCGCTATTTTTTCTCTTGTTCTTATCTTTATCAAATTTCAACGAAAAACGAAAAAAAACATTTTCCATTCTACTTCTTATAAGGAAATGATTAAAAAAACCAAAAGTCTTCCTGCGTCCTATTTCAATTTATCTTACTTCCTATCCCTCGCTTTCTCATTTTTAATTATTTCCGTCGGTACTTCTTTCTGTATCCGATATAAGTTGGATTTCCGTACATCGATAAAATTATTCATCGGACTTACAGGCTACCATTTCTCCCTTATTCTCATTCTGAAATGGATCGGCTGGACTTTCGAATCGGAGGACGGTATCAAAACCTTATATACTTTCAGAAGTAAATTCAATATATATATGGGATTTATCTTGGCACCGCTCGTCATACTCATGTTTTTACTCCCCCCTGAGCTGAATTCCGTTTTAATCCGTATCGGCATTTTTTTATCGATAATTTCGCTTCTGTATTGTTATTTTTGGTGTGTACGTTTATTATTTATCTGTAGATTTTCAATATTCTATATCATTTTGTACCTTTGCGCTTTAGAAATAGCTCCGATCCTGATTATCGGTAAATTTTTACATAAGGGTTTTTTATAAGGGTAACTAAATTTTATTATTTTGAAAATCAAAAAAATACTGATATCGCAACCCAAACCGAGTACGGAAAAGTCTCCCTATTACGAACTTGCCGAACAATACGGATTGCAACTCGACTTCAAACCATTCATAAAGGTGGAAAGAGTCCCTCTAAAAGAATTCAGGAAAAACAGAATCAATATTTTAGACTATACCGGTATTATCTTTTCGAGCCGTACCGCTATCGACCATTTTTTTAACTTGTGCAAGGAATTACGCATCGTAATGCCCGATACCACAAAATATTTCTGTGCTTCGGAAGCCATTGCCTATTATCTCCAAAAATACATCGTATATCGCAAACGTAAAATTTTCTACGGAGAAAAGAAAATCGAAGATATGTGCAGGATTTTACAAAAACATAAAAACGAGTTTTTTTTAGTCCCCGTATCCGATGTCCATAATGAGAATATACCCACTCTTATGGATGAGCTCAAACTAAAATATACGAAGGTTATTTTATATCGTACGGTTAAAAACGAATTGGATGTCAAGGATATTAAGTACTACGATATGGTCGTACTTTATACTCCTATGGGGGTAAAATCTTTGATTGAAAATTTTCCGGAATTCAAACAGGAAGATACCGTAATCGCAGCTTTCGGAGAAACGACCGTAGCCGCCATAAAAGAAGGGGGATTCCGATTGGACGTAAAAGCTCCTACGGAAAAATGTCCTTCGATGACAATGGCAATAGAAGAATTCATCAAATCTTCGAATAAGGGTAAATGACTAATTTAGGTAGTGCTCCTAAAGGTAAAAATACATTCTGCAAAGAAGAACGTCTGTATCGCAAAATACTGATAGACGAATTGTTTAAGACCTCCGAAGGATTTATTAAATATCCCTTCAGAGTCATTTATAAACGTTCTTCCGTACCGGGAAATTTTCCACTCCGCTTAGCTGTAAGCGTAAGCAAACGCAAAATTAAAAACGCCGTAGACCGGAATCGGATCAAACGCATGACAAAAGAGGTCTATCGCCTTAATAAACAGGAGATATACAAATATGCAGGCAAGGGTATAACTATGGATGTCATGTTCGTATACATGGATAAATCCGTTTATCCGTTCTCCGAAATCGAAAAAGCCGTAATCAAAATAAATCGAAAATTGAGTTTGGTATTAGAAAATGCAATCCTCTCATCCGAAATATCCGCCCCTATTCTTTAAAAAGATCGTTTCTCTGATTTTTATCGGATTGGTGAAATTCTATCAAATATGCATATCTCCCCTAAGTCCGGCATCTTGCAGATATGTCCCCTCCTGCTCTCAATATACTATAGAAGCCATAAAAAAATACGGACCGTATAAAGGTTTATGGCTGGGAATAAAAAGAATCCTCAGGTGCCATCCCTGGGGCGGACACGGCTGCGACCCCGTCCCGTGAATCCGATAATTCTATTTTTAAACTTCAAAATATCCTATATTTAAGCTATTTTCGCAAAATAGAAATTAATAAAAACATTATGAAAAGAAAATATCTTTTTATCTGTATTCTTTTCGGAACAGGCTTATTCGTATTTTTAGGATTCGGAACGGATAAGCATAAATTCGCTATTACCAAAAACCTCAATATTTTTGCCAATCTGATAAAAGAACTCGACATGCTTTATGTCGATACCCTCAATCCGGATGCCTTTATGGAAAAAGGCATAAAATATATGTTGAATACGTTGGATCCTTATACCGAATATTATCCGGAACATGAAATAGAACAAATAAAAATCATGACGACAGGTGCCTATGCCGGCATAGGCGCCGTTATCGGAAAAAAAGGAGATGCCATTATCATACGCCAACCTTGGAGCAATTCTCCGGCATACAAAGCGGGATTATTGCCCGGAGACACGATTATTTCCATAAACACTCAATCGCTCAGCGGAGTTTCGGTGGAAGAAGCCAGTTGTATGCTGAAAGGAGAACCCGGAAAATACATTAATATGGAAATAAAACGGTACGGACATTCTCAAATCGTAAATAAAAAAATAAGAAGGGAAAATATTCAAATTCCGAGTATTCCCTATTACGGAATCAAAGACAGTATAGGATATATCTATCTCAACAATTTCACCGATAAGGCAGCCAAAGACGTAAAAAATGCCGTTCTCGCTCTAAAAGAACAAAATGCCAAAGCCATCATATTGGATTTAAGAGGAAACGGAGGAGGACTTTTAGAACAGGCGATAAATATCGTAAATCTTTTCCTTCCCCAAAGATCAAAAGTCGTAACTATGAAGGGGAAAGAAAAATCCCGGAAAAACGATTATTATACCCCAACAAAACCCGTTATGCCCGATATTCCCCTCGCCGTAATCATAGACAGGGCTACGGCCTCCGCTTCCGAAATCGTAGCCGGCTCTCTTCAGGACTACGACCGTGCCGTAATCATAGGCGAACGTTCTTTCGGCAAAGGATTAGTACAAACCGTACGGAATTTACCTTATAGCACCCAACTCAAACTTACAACCGCCAGATACTATATACCGAGCGGAAGATGCATACAGGCCATCGATTACAATCATCGAAATCCGGACGGAAGCGTGGGAAAAATACCGGATTCCCTTATGAAAGCCTTTAAAACAAAAGCCGGGAGAACTGTTTACGACGGCGGCGGAATATTTCCGGATATGGAAATCCCGCTTAAAGATTTCCCAAAAATATGCAAAGAACTTCTTATAAAAGATAAGATATTCGATTTTGTCGGATTATATGCCCATCACCACAAAAATATTGCTCCCATTGCAGAATTCGAAATTACAGATGCGATATACGACGAATTCAAGTCCTATCTTAAACATGAAAATTTCAGTTATGAAACACAATCGCAAGCGGCAATCAAAGAATTGATAAAATCCGCCAAAACAGAAAAATATTACGATAAACACGAAAAAGAAATACGGGAATTAGCGGATTTATTCTATCATTCGCTCGAAAGCGATATGGACTTATTCAAAAAAGAAATTCAAGAACTATTGGCCTACGAATTCATTATAAGATATTATAATAATGAAGGACTCGTTGAATATAAAAGCCTGTATGACAACGAAGTATGCCAAGCTCGAGCTGTATTGAGAAATCGTTCCGTCTATGAAAAAATCCTGAAGCCCTGAAAATTTCCGGTACGAAAACCGTTTTACTTATCCGTAAGGTAATTCCATATCAATGCCGCTTTTGCAGGACCTATGATTTCCGCTATTTCCTCTTGAGAGGAAATCCCTATTCTCTCTACCGAACCGAAATGGGAAATCAAACGTTCTTCCGTCAACTTCCCTATCCCTTTGATCTCGGATAAACTCCCTTTAATCAAATCCTTTTCTCTCAAACTGCGATGAAAACTTATACCGAAACGATGGGCCTCGTCCCTTATATACATAAGCAGTTTCAATGCGGAAGAATTTTTCCCGAGTATATAAGGCTCCTTATCGCCCGGATAATAGATCTCCTCCAATCGCTCTGCCAAACCGATGACGGGCAGTTTTAAATCCAAGGCATTCAGAGCCTCCGTAGCAGCCCGTAGCTGCCCCTTTCCTCCATCGATTACGATAAGCCCGGGCAATTCCCCGTCTTCTTCCAAAACCCGTTTATAACGCCTGAAAACAATCTCTCTCATCGAAGCGTAATCGTCCGGACCTTTTACGGTTTTCACGTGAAAATGCCTGTATTCCCGTTTAAGCGGTTTTCCGTTTTCAAATACCACACAGGCGGCTACCGGATGCGTACCGCTTATATTCGAGTTATCGAAACATTCGATACGGGAAGGGGGATGTTTTAAATTCAACTCCCTACGTAATATTTCATTGATGTTTTCCTTAGACTTCTCTTTAAATTTCGTGAAACGACTTTTCTCCTTATCCGCTTTGAAATATTTCAAATTCCGTAAAGAAAGGTCCAGAAGTTTCTTTTTCTCCCCTTTTTGGGGAATGGTATAACGAACGCCTTCAAACATAATATCGGGATAAAACGGAAGTACGATTTCCCGGGAAGAAGAATTGACCAATTGTCTTATTTCGAATATGGCAAAAGAGAATATGGATGCTTTTTCTTCATCCGTTCTTTTCTCCATTTCTATAGTATGTATTTGATTTACAGCACCATTAACAACTTTCATAAAATTTACATACACATATTTTTCCCCTTCTTCATAAGAAAAAATATCTATATTCGTTAAAGTCGGAGCGACGATAGCGGATTTCGTTTGGTGATTTCGCACAATATCTATGGCTTCTTTAACTTCGGCCGCTCTTTCGTATTCCAATTTCTCGGCATAATCCGACATTTTATTCTTCATATAATCGATAACGGAAGATATGTTTCCTTTCAATATATTTTTTATCTGAATAATGTCTTCTTCATATTCTTCTTCGGATATTTTACCGACGCAAGGTGCTTTGCAGTTCCCTATATGATATTGGAGACAAACCTTATATTTCCCGGCCTGAATGGAAGATTTCGAAAAATGCGTAGAACAAGTCCGTATCTTATAAATAAGACGTATGAGTTTTATTAAAGTAGAGGCAAAACGTACGGAAGTATAAGGACCGAAAAAAACTCCTTTTTTTCGATCCAATCTTCTGGTTATAAATACCCTCGGAAAAACCTCATCCTTTATGCATATCCATGGATAGGTTTTATCGTCCTTCAATAAAATATTGTATTTCGGACGGTATTTTTTTATTAAATTATTTTCCAACAAAAGAGCGTCTTCCGCATTTTCCACAACGGCATAACGAATTTCGGATACGGCATCCAATAATTTCAAGGTTTTTCGAGACTGTCCTTTTTTATGCAAATAAGAATATACTCTTGCATGAAGGTTTTTAGCCTTTCCTATATATATAATCTCTCCTTTCGAATTCAAATATTGATATATTCCGGGACTTTTAGGAAGTCCGGATATGTATTTTCTCAAATATTCGTCATACAAGGCCATAAAAAATAAACTTATTCCGAAATAAATCGGAACTTTTCATAATCGAATATTCCCTCTTCTCCGATCTTAACATAAGGAATTACAATAAGAGACATAAAAGCCAAGGTCATAAAAGGGGAATCCAATATGCAACCGCAAGATTTTAAAATCCGGTTCAATTCGGTATAATTTCCGGCAACATCTTCCGCATTTTTATCACACATTATACCTCCTACGGGAAGAGGCAATATTTTACCGAAATCCTCCGAAGCGAAAACCAATCCTCCCCTATGTTCAATCAATAGATTCACCGCATTGCAAATATCCGCATCCTTGCATCCCACCGCTAATATATTATGAGAATCATGACTTACCGAAGAAGCGATAGCTCCTTTTTTCAATCCGAAGCCATGAATAAAAGCAATTCGAGGTTTTGCATTCGTATAACGGTTCATATATACGATTTTCAAAACATCTTTAGAGATATCCGATTCAAAATTTTCGGAATATCCCAAATCGTAAAACGATTTATCGGTTATCAATGAACCGTTTTTTACATTTATAACCAAAGTTCGTCCGGAGGTTTTTACAGCAATATCCGAAGATTTTAAAAAATCCCGATTGAACTTATTCGGGATATTCGATACTTCGATATTCGGCAAGGACATTTTTTTATCATACCTTATTTCTCCGTCGATAAATACCCGCTCCACTCCGAAATTCTTTAAATCGTTCACTTCTATAAAATCGGCTTTATCCCCTATTTTCAAAAGTCCTACATCCAATTTATAATGTTTTACGGGATTACAGCAGGCAATTTTTAAAACGTCGAATAAGTCGAAACCGTCCCTTATCGCCTTTTTCACGATTTTATCTATATGCCCTTCCTCCAAAATATCTTCGGGATGGGAATCGTCCGTGCAAAACATCAATGAGTCGGAATAATGAGAAATCAAAGATTTCAAAGCCTCGTAAT
Organism: Marinifilaceae bacterium; assembly: GCA_041846495.1. Lineage (GTDB taxonomy): Bacteria > Bacteroidota > Bacteroidia > Bacteroidales > Marinifilaceae > JBGZEX01. Next base: position 4,264 of record JBGZEX010000005.1, on the reverse strand, counting down.
TTTTTGCAGCACTTCCTTCTCTAATCAATATTTTCATACCTCCGGATATTTTTTCCAAGGCTTCTTCCGTTTCGAAAGATTCGTGATCGGTGGATATTCCGGCTCTTATATAAGTCGCAAGTTTATCTCCTCTCAATCCGGGAGCATGACCGTCCACCGGTATTTCATATTTATGCGAAAGGGACAATTTTGCCATAACTTCCGAATCCGAATTCAAAACACCCTCCACATTCATCATTTCCGATATGCCTACGAAATCGTATTCTTCCAATAATACGTCCATATCCGATGCCGAGAGTATGGCTCCGGAAATATCGAAAGGCGTTGCGGGAACGCAAGAAGGAAGCGTAAAAAACATCTTAATCGAAGATGTTCGGGCGTCTTCCAACATATATTTTATTCCCTCTTTTCCCAATACGTTGGCTATTTCATGCGGATCGTTCACAATAGCCACACAACCTCTTCGAATAACGGCATTCGAAAAATTATGCGGAGTCAGCATACTGCTTTCTATATGTACATGAGCATCTATAAATCCGGGAAGAATATACGTGGATACATCCTTATCATCTATTTCTTCTATGGCAACTATCCTGTTCTCGAAAATCGATATCCGGGACGAATATATTCTTCTATTTTCTATATCTACGATATTTCCGGTTATTTCTTTCATCTTTTCTTCAATTAATGTTTCACGTGAAACCTTTTATCTCCCTAAAAGAACTAAAAGTACGTTTATATCCGCCGGAGAAACGCCCGTTATTCTCGAAGCCTGTCCCAATGTTTCGGGTTGTATCCTCTCCAATTTTTGTCTTGCTTCTATAGAAAGATTTGTCAATTCCATATAATTGAATTTTCCCTTTATGGATACGTATTCCAACCTGGTAAGTTTATCGGCTAAGAGACGTTCTCGCTCGATATAACCCGAATACTTCAAAGAAATCTCCGCAGCTTCCATAATTTCTTCTCTTATATGATGAGTTTCGATAAAAGTACGCAAAGGTGGTATATGTTCGGCCAATGAAAAAATTTCCACCTGAGGTCTGGACAAAATATCGGATAATTTAACTCCATGAGCCAAGGGAGTAGATCCTACGGATTTAAGATAGTTGTCCACATCCGCCGGTTTTACGCTAAAAGATTTTAAAAAATCCGTAAGCATATCCCGAGCCGATATTTTATTTTTCAACAAATCGTAACGTTCTTCGGATACCAATCCCAAGTCGTACCCGACAGGCGTCAAGCGTACATCCGCATTATCCTGTCTTAAAAGTATTCTGAACTCGGCTCTTGAAGTGAACATACGGTAAGGTTCGTCAACTCCTTTGACAACCAAATCGTCTATCAACACACCTATATAAGCTTCATCTCTCTTAAATACGAGAGGATCCTTTCCGCTAACGGATGCATGGGCATTGATTCCCGCCATAATACCTTGTGCTGCAGCTTCCTCATATCCCGTAGTTCCGTTAATCTGACCTGCAAAATAAAGTCCCTTTATCCTCTTCGTTTCAAGCGTATGATAAAGTTCCATAGGAGAAAAATAATCGTATTCTATGGCATAACCGGGACGGAAAATTTTTACATTTTCCAATCCTTTCACCTTCCGTAACGCCCGCAATTGCACATCCCAAGGCAAAGAAGAAGAAAATCCGTTTATATAGTATTCCGTAGTAGTCTCCCCTTCCGGCTCCAAAAACAAATGATGACTCGTCTTATCGGGAAAAGTATCCAATTTGGTTTCTATACTCGGACAATAACGAGGACCTATACTCCGTATTCTTCCGTTAAAAAGAGGACTTTCGGAAAAACCTTCCCTCAATATATTATGAACCTCTTCATTCGTATAAGCTATGTAACAAGGGCGCTGTTTAAGCCTGTCTTTAAAGCCGGCTCCGTTCATAAAAGAAAAAACATGAAAATCTTCGACTCCGTACTGAGGCTCGAGCAAATCGAAATTTATCGTACGTCCGTCTATACGTGCCGGAGTTCCCGTCTTCATCCTGCCCCGCTCGAATCCCAAAGACTCTAATTGAGAAGATATACCGGAAGTATAAGGTTCCGAAATCCGTCCCCCCCTCATTCTTACATTACCTATATGAATAAGTCCATTAAAAAATGTTCCATTTGTTAAAATAACTGTTTTAGAACGGAATTCCGCACCTACAAAAGTTTTCACCCCCGACACTTTTCCGTCGTTTATAAGCAAAGATACAGCTTCGTCCTGCCATAAATCCAAACCCGGAGTATTTTCAAGAATTTTTCGCCACAAATGAGAATAAAAATTCCTATCGCATTGAGCTCGAGGACTCCACATAGCCGGTCCTTTAGACATATTCAACAATCTGAACTGTATACTGCTACTGTCGGTAATTATTCCCATCATTCCTCCCAAAGCATCTATCTCCCTAACCAATTGACCTTTAGCTATTCCTCCTATGGCCGGATTACAGGACATTTGAGCTATATTATGCATATCCATCGTTATAAGCAAGGTCTTGGAACCCAATTTCGCAGCGGCATGAGCCGCTTCGCAACCGGCATGGCCGGCCCCCACCACAATCACATCGTAAGATGAAAACATAATCTCAATAATTTAAGCTTTTAAGCAATTCCAAGCATCTGTCCTCCGCTTTATGCATTATTTCCTCTTCCCCGGGAGATTTATCTTTAAAACCTATGAGATGAAGAATACCGTGACTTATCACTCTGAAAAACTCATCCCGAAAATTTTGATTCAATTTTTCCGCATTCGAGCGAACCGTATCCAAACTTATCAAAATATCTCCGTATAAAACATCGTCCATGCAATTGTCAAAAGTCAAAATATCCGTATAATAATCGTGATTCAAATAAAAACGGTTAGCTTCCAACATATACGAATCATTACAAAATCTATAAGACAATTCTCCTATGTTCTTACCGTAAATTTCCGCTATGGAATTCAACCATTCGGAAATACGAGATTCCGAAAAAAAATCGGGTAACTCCACATCCGCTACATCGAAATATATCCTTTTCATCTGGCTAACCAATATTCCGGATTCAATTTCCGGGTATTTTTCCATATTTGAAAATTAATAATACTGCCCTTATCTTTATCGTGAGCCAACTTACCTATAGCTTGTTTTAAATCTACATCTTCTCCTTTTTTTACATATACATCGGATAAATTCGAATAAACCGTCAAATAATCTCCATGTCTGATAATTACCACATTATTGAATCCCTGCATAAAAATTATTTCGGAAACCTTCCCCTTAAAAACAGCCCGTACTTCGGAATAATCCGCCGCCGTTATATTAATTCCGTTATTCAACATTTGGACACGATTATAAACAGGATGTACGTTTATACCGAATTTTTCGGATATGAAACCTTGCTTCACAGGCCAAGGCAATTTACCTTTATTTTTTTCAAAATTATCGGAAACCAATTTTTCTTCAGGCGTTAACTTATAAAAATCGGAAACTCCGCTCGATTTTTTAGCCGAAGCTTTAATCAAATCATCTAAACGTTTCTCTAATTTTCTCCTGTTTGCCAATTCAATATCCAATTTTTTACGTAAATTTTTCTCTTTTTTCCTGACTTTGGCAATCAAATCCTTTTGGCCGTTTTCTTCCGCCTTCAATTTTTTTTGTTGTGAAGCAACTTCTTTCGCAGCAGAATTGCGGGAAATCACTTCTTTTTCCATATTATCGTTTATCAATACCAAAGAATCATTGATATTCTGAATTTGTTGCAACTGTTTTTTAGAATAATCCTGAATTTGTTGCAAATACTTGAATCTCTTATAGGCCTGATTAAAATCGGAAGAGGCAAGTATAAACATTCTATTATCGCTTTTGTTCCGTTTCTTCCAATTTCCGTATATCAATTTAGCATATAGATCCAACATTTCCTTCTTAATATTCTCCATTTCCCGGATTTTCTCCTTATTCCGCTCTATGGATTTATTATAAAAAGAAATCTCCGTATTCAACAAATCGATAACTTTCTTACTCTCTTCAATCTTAGAAATAATTATATTCAATTTCTTATCAAAAGCAAATTTCTCATTTTGAAGATTTTTCAAAAGCCCGTTTAAATAATCGATTTCTTTTTCGCTTTTCTCTTTTTGTTTCTTTATATCATTGATATTCTGTGCATCGGATATATTACACAACAAAATAAATTTAAAACAAAAAGCAAATATGAAAAAAAAATACTTCATCTGACCACTCTTTTATAGCCCTTAGGAATTTTAAATCCCCGCCTTACGGAT
>JBGZEX010000004.1:0-117710 GCA_041846495.1 Marinifilaceae bacterium | reverse complement strand
TGTGTGTGTGTGTGTAAGTAAGCTCGTTGCACCGGGCAAATCCCCTTTTCTTTCCCCTAACGTAATCAAAGTCTACAATCCGCCGACGGCCATACAGGCAAAGGCCGTGCGGCCGGAAACCTCTCTCCCCACACAATCCGGCTACCGGATATGTGTCTCCCCTTTCGTAACTAATTTTTATTCAACGACTATATGAAAACAAAAATGAAAACATCTGCGACAGCCGCCGAACAAGAGTACACGGCTCCGCAAGCGGAAACAATCGAAATCGAAATCCTGCAAAACATCCTCGGAGGAAGCAACGTTACGCTACCCGGAATACCCGGAGAAAACTGGTAATACAACTTTAAGAAAAGACGTAAAAACATTTAAAAAGAAAAACCTATGAAAATTCATTTGCTGACCCTTGCAACCCTCGTACTCGTTGCGACAGCCTGCTCGAAAACGGATACCGAAACGCCGGATACAAAAGGCCGCACTTTCACTCTCACCGCCGCTCTGCCGGCCGATAAACCCGGAAGCCGGGCACTCTTGGAAGAAGACGGTGCTACGCCCCACGGCCTCGTAATGGGATGGGAAACCGCCGACAAACTCTATCTCAACTTCAAGCACGGCGGGACTTTCTACCGCACCGATGCTCCCATCGTGCCCGAAAGCATATCGGACGACAAAACAATAGCATCCTTCACCGTAACCATTCCCGAGGAAATCCCCGCCGGCGTCCCCTTCGACCTCTACAGCGTGTATCAAAAAGAAAGCACCTTGGGCGAGAATGACGGGGGTTATTTCGAAAAGGGCAAAAACAACAATGTCTATGTATGCGAAGATAGCGAAGAGGAGTGCATCACCTTGGATAAAATGGGAACTGCAAAGAAGGGCATTGCCCGTCCGGTGCTCACCTTTAAGCAAACCGGCATCACAGCCTCGACCATCGCCCCCATCGCCTTCGAACACCGGGGTTGGATGATGGCCCTCCATTTCAAAAACGCCTCCGAAGCGGAAATACGCCTGCCCGAAAATTTGGAATTCCAATATGGATCGGCGTCAGCCTCTTCTTTTATCTGGAACGGGTATCACGGTCTTGGGACTGTAAAGATAGACTTGGATAACGACGCCGTAAGCAACAGCTCCGACAACTGGTCGAGTAAGGCATGCGTCAATTTCACTATTAACAAATACGGCTGGCTGCCCCTCTGCGGGCAAAAGTTAGGCGCAGGCGAGACTATCGTCCTTTACCGCTGGTTAATAAGCACTCCCGCCATCCATAAAATGTATGGGTACGGCAATATTTCCGGAGCCGACAGAAAGTCGGTAGACAGCCCCAACGGACAATATCTCCCGGCCAAAACGGTAGAAAAGGGGAAGGTGTACCACACCTATATGACCTGGGACGGCACCCATCTGAAAATCACCGACTCCGCATTCAATCCCCTTCCCTGACCCCCCCGTGCATCGAACATTCTCCCTCCTTCGTCCGGTTTTCGGATGAAGGAGGGAGAATTTATTCCGGAAATACGTTTATAAAAAACAGCTCCAACAGTTCCGGTTTGAAAACGACGGGATAAAGCAATCCGAAAACGGAACCGTAAAAATGGGCGTTATGATTGATGTTGTCTCCGCCCCTCTTCGCCATATACTGGCAATATACGAGATAAAGTATTCCGAACACGAGTCCCGGCACGGGCAGAATGCCGAAAAATAATATCTTCCCCCACGGATTCAACAATATGGAGGTGAAAAGCACGGCGGCAACCGCTCCGGAAGCTCCTATGGAGACATAGGATGCATCTTCCTTTCTTTTAAAAAGGTCGAAAAGCGAAGCCGCCGCCATTCCTCCGAAATAAAGCCCGGCATATCCGCCTTTCCCGAAATCCAATATGTTAAACGCATCCTCCACGAACAGGCCGAACGACCATAGTGTCAGCATATTTACAAATAAATGCGTCATATCGGCATGTACGAATCCGTGGGTTATTATCCGGTACCACTCCCCGTTGCGGAATACCCGGTAAGGCACGAAAGCGTTTTTCTCGAAAAGCCGGACATCCCTGAAACAGAGGAAGGAAAACAAAACGGTGATTCCTATAATAATATAGGTAATCATATGGATTTTATAAGATTGACCATTTCTATTGCGGAAACCATAGCCTCGAATCCTTTGTTTCCGGCCTTACTTCCCGCCCTTTCCACGGCCTGTTCTATACTGTCGGTAGTCAATACCCCGAAAATGACGGGTACGCCCGCATTAAGCCCCACATGAGCGATTCCTTTGGTCGTTTCTCCGGCCACCATATCGAAATGCGGAGTAGCTCCCCGGATAACCGCCCCCAGACATACGACCGCATCGTATTTTCCGGATTCCGCCATCTTTTTGGCGATAAGCGGTATTTCAAAAGCCCCCGGCACCCATGCCACATCCAACATCGAAGCCTCTCCTCCGTGTCGTACGAAAGCATCTGCAGCTCCTCCCAAGAGTTTGGAAGTGATAATCTCGTTAAAACGGCCGGCCACGATACCTATCTTCTGGCCCTGAGCCAATAATTTTCCTTCTAAAATATTCATATTCTCAATGTTTAGTGATTTATCCGGAGACAATGTTCTTTTTCATTCGAAGGCATAGCCGTTTTAAGCCGTTCCACATCCGCCTTATCCCGCACGTGCAGCATATGTCCCATTTTTTTATATTTCGTATACATATAGAATTCGTTCCTTTCGTTACAGGTCATTTCTATGGGCTGACGGTCCACAATTCGTAATCCGTACCCCTCCAAACCTTTTATCTTCATGGGATTATTCGTCATGAGGACGATGTTTCTTATCCCGAGATCGGCCAATATCTCCGCTCCTATACCGTAATCTCTAAGGTCGGCCTTAAATCCGAGAGCCAGATTGGCTTCCACCGTATCCATACCTCCGTCCTGCAGATGATAGGCTTTCAGTTTATTGATAAGTCCGATGCCGCGGCCTTCCTGACGCATATAAAGCACCACTCCTCTTCCGGCTTTTTCTATCCGTCTCATAGCCTCGGCAAGCTGTTCTCCGCAATCGCAACGCAGGGAACCGAAAGCGTCTCCCGTAAGGCATTCGGAATGCACCCGGCATAATACGGGATCCGGGACGGCCACATCTCCTTTTACCAAAGCCAAATGATGCTCCCCGTTTATTTTGTTCACATAACCGTAGGCCGTGAAATTTCCGTATTTCGTCGGCATATCGGCCTCCGTCACCCTTTCCACCAACACTTCATGATGCCGGCGGTAATAAATCAAATCGGCCACGGATATGATTTTCAACTTATGTTCCATCGCAAAATCTATCAACTCGGTAGTGCGCATCATCGTACCGTCCTCCCGCATAATCTCGCAACAGAGTCCGCATTCCTTAAGTCCGGCAATACGCATGAGATCGACCGTAGCTTCCGTATGTCCCATACGTTCCAATACGCCTCCCGGTTTGGCTTCCAAAGGGAACATATGCCCGGGACGCCGGAAATCCTCCGGACGCGCATCTTCTTCCACCGCTTTCATAGCCGTAACCGAACGTTCGAGAGCGGAAATACCCGTAGTCGTAGATACGTGGTCTATGGATACCGTAAAAGCCGTAGCGTGGTTGTCCGTATTGTTTTCCACCATCTGATTCAAATTCAGTTTCTCGGTAAGCGCCTTACTCATGGGCATACAAATCAAACCCTTGGCATGAGAGGCCATAAAATTCACATTCTCGAGAGTAGCGTACTCGGCCGCACATATCAAATCTCCTTCGTTTTCCCGGTCGGGGTCGTCGATTACGACAATCATCTTCCCCGCCCTTATATCTTCGACCGCTTCTTCGATCGTGTTAAAAAATACATTTTCCATGGCGATATGTTTTTAAAATTTCAACGATTCAAGAAAATCCATAAGCGGCTTATCTCCATCCGGTTTCAGAAGTTTTTCCATATATCTTGCCAGCATATCCACTTCCACGTTCACCGTATCTCCCACCCGCAAAAACGAGAGGGTCGTATGTCCCGAAGTATGGGGAATAATACCCACGGAAAACACTTCCGTATCGGCATAAACGACGGTAAGGCTCGCTCCGTCGACGGCGACGGAGCCTTTGGCCGCCACATAACGGAGGATGGAGGAAGGCGCCGCAACCGTAATCCGCACCGCATTATCCTCCCTTTGCAAATCCGCCACCCGGCCTATTCCGTCCACATGGCCGGATACCAAATGTCCTCCCAAACGGGAAGTCAGCGTCAACGCCCGTTCCAGATTCACCTTATCTCCCGGCTTTAGCCGCGCCAATGTCGTCCGCATCACGGTTTCCGGCATGGCATCCGCCTTAAACCGGCCGGCAGCCGTTTCCGTAATCGTAAGACAAACCCCGTTCGTGGATATACTGTCTCCCGGAAGACTTCCTTCCAATACTTTATCCGCTCCTATCTCGAGGACTACGCTCGATTTACCGCGTTTCAGGCTTATAATCGTCCCCGTTTCTTCTATTATCCCGGTAAACATAATTAAAATTCATTTACGTATATATGCATGTACCAACAAATCGGCTCCCACAAACTCCGCCCGCATATTCTCCAGACCCAGCATCCCTTCGAATCCTTCCCCTTCCACCGGACTAAGAGTGTTGCGTCCCCCTGCAATAGCGGGAGCTATAAAAGCATATACCTCGTCCGCAATACCTTGCCGGAGAATCGAAAAATTCAGATTTCCCCCGCCTTCCACCAAAAGGGAGTCGATTCCTCTTTTCCCCAAACGACGAGCCATATCCGCCGTATCCACCCCTCCCGCACAGCTCCCGCACAACAAGGTTTCTCCTCCCGCCCGACGAATCCGCTCCAGATTCTCCTCGGGCGCCTCTTCCGTATGTGCCACTATCAGGGGATAGAGAGCCGCCGTTGCCAGAATCCGGCTCTGCGGAGGGAGAATGGCCCGGGAGGAGACAACGATTCTCACCGGTTGCCGGTGTTTCCCCTCCAATCTGCAGTTGAGTAAAGGATCGTCTATCGCTGCCGTACGGGCTCCGACCACAATACCCATAAATTCGGCTCTCATCCCGTGCACTCTCAAACGGGCTTCCTCTCCGGTTATACGCATAGTGTCGCCGTAAGGCGACGCTATCTTCCCGTCCAAGGTCATCGCCGTCTTCACGGCTATCCACGGCATTCCTTCCGACACATATTTCACGAACACTTTATTCTGCGCTCTCACCGCCCCGGCTTCCACTCCGCATACCACTTCTATTCCCGCAGCTTCGAGCAGGGCTCTTCCTTTTCCCGCCACAAGGGGATTGGGGTCCTCCATTCCCATGACCACCTTCCGTATCCCCGCTTCTATTACGGCATCGGTACACGGAGGTGTTTTCCCGTGATGGCAACAAGGCTCGAGAGTGACGTAAAGCACGGCTCCCCTCACATCCTCCCGGCAATCGGCCAAAGCTTCCCGCTCCGCATGGGGCATACCGTAACCGCGATGCCATCCGTATCCCATAACTTCCCCGTCCCGGACAATAACGGCTCCGACTACAGGATTGGGGTTGGTGAACCCTCTTCCCCTTTCCGCAAGCTCCATAGCCATCCGCATATATTTAACGTCATCCTCCATATTCTTAAATCTTTAACCTTCTTCTCCAACCGAATTCTTAACGTCTTTCAGCCCGACGGAACGGACACAAAAAAAGCCGTCTCCTTACGGGGACAGCCTGCAACATGCGCCCGTATACGACAGACGCATCCTCTTCTCTCATCCGGACTATACCGTCGGTACCGGAATTCCACCGGTTCGGTCCCTTTCGGGAGTCGCGGACTTTAACCGCCGGTAGGGAATCGCACCCTGCCCCGAAGAATCTTCACAAAGATAAAAGTATTTCTTCTATCCTCCAAAAATACCGGAGTTTTTATTCGATTTTCAAAAGTTTTCTTGGTCGCTACATTCAAAAAAGCTAACTTTGGCGATACGGAAAATAAAAATAATATCATGTACGGAAAATTTCAAGACCATTTAAAACAAGAGATACAATCCATCCGCGACGCCGGATTGTATAAAACGGAACGATTGATCGCCACCCCTCAAAACGCCGAAATCAAACTCACGACGGGCGAAAGCGTATTGAACTTTTGCGCCAACAACTATTTGGGATTATCCGACCATCCCCGGGTAATCGAAGGAGCCAAGAAAGCGATGGATAAACGCGGATACGGAATGTCCTCCGTGCGTTTCATATGCGGCACACAGGATATACACAAGGAATTGGAATCCAAAATTTCGAACTTCTTCAAAACCGAGGATACCATTCTCTACGCTGCATGTTTCGATGCCAACGGCGGCGTTTTCGAACCTCTGTTCGGACAGGAAGACGCCATCATATCCGACGAACTCAACCACGCCTCCATAATCGACGGAGTACGTTTGTGCAAGGCCGTAAGATATCGCTACAAACATGCCGACATGCAGGATTTGGAAGAGCAGCTCAAACTCTCCAAGGCTCAACGCTTCCGTATCATCGTAACCGACGGGGTTTTCTCCATGGACGGGGATATCGCCAAACTCAAAGAAATATGCGATTTGGCAGATAAATACGAGGCTCTGGTAATGGTGGACGACAGTCATGCCGCCGGATTCATCGGGAAAACCGGGCGCGGTTCCATCGAGCACCACGGAGTAATGGAAAGAGTGGACATCGTTACCGGCACGCTCGGAAAAGCTCTCGGAGGAGCAATGGGAGGTTATACCACCGGCAAAAAAGAAATAATCGAAATGCTGCGCCAGCGTTCCCGTCCCTATCTTTTCTCCAACTCCCTTTCTCCGGCCATATGCGGAGCTTCCATAGCCGTATTCGACATGCTCAGCGAAAGCACCGCCCTCCGGGATAAGGTGATGGAAAATGCCGCCTACTTCCGCTCCGAACTGACGAAGGCGGGATTCGACTGCAAACCCTCGGAATCCGCAATATGCGCTCTTATGCTGTACGATGCCGTACTTTCGCAACAGTTTGCAGCAAAGCTTCAGGAGGAGAACATATATGTGACCGGCTTCTATTATCCGGTGGTCCCCAAAGGACAGGCGCGCATACGCATCCAACTGTCGGCTGCCCACAGCCGCGAAAACCTCGACAAAGCCCTCAAGGCCTTTATCAAAATAGGAAAAGAGCTTAAGGTCATCGCATAAAGCCTTGCGCAACGATTGAAAAACCGTCCGGCATTGAAGCGACCCCCAAAGGACACAAAATTTTGGGGTGCGGTTCATCGTCCCTCGGACGGTTTTTTATTCCCCCCGCATACCTGCATTTTCCGTATATATCCATAGACAATATCGTATTTTCAGTCAAACCCGGAAAAACCGGACAACCCACCCGGCAACATCCGCCAAACTTTCTACATCGGCAAAAACCTTGCCGTACGGACTGAGGGGTAGGGACCGCCTTTTATTTCCGGCGAAAAAACAGGAAAACAAAAAGAACAGCCAAAAGGAGTCCGAATGAAATACCGTACGAATAAGGCAATCGTAAGCCTTCGGGGGCAATCATGATATACGCACCGCATACCACGGTCATAAATACGGCCGGCACCAAGGTGATGGCGAAATTCTTGCGATTTTTCGCCAACCATACCGTCAATGCCCAGAAAGTAAATACGGAAAGAGTTTGATTCGCCCATGCAAAATACCGCCATATCGCATTGAAGTCCAACTGCAAAATCAATATGGCCGCCAAAAACAACGGAACGGATATAAGCAAGCGTTTCTTCACTTTCTTCTGCTCTATCCGAAGCATATCCGATATAATGAGGCGGGCCGAACGAAAAGCGGTATCTCCCGAAGAAACGGGAGCCGCAATAACCCCCAATACGGCAAGAAGGCCACCGAAACTTCCCAGCCACGTTTTCGTAATCTTGTCTACGACGGCAGCCGCATTCCCGTTTATCGCCCCTGCATTATCGGCCGTTATTCCGAAATAGGCCTGTCCTTCCGGAGAAAAGAAATAAATAGCTGCAGCCGCCCAAATAAGAGCTACAATACCCTCCGTTATCATCGCTCCGTAAAAAATAAACCGCCCCCGCCTTTCATTTTTTATGCAACGAGCCATAAGGGGTGACTGGGTGGCATGAAACCCGCTCACGGCTCCGCAGGCTATCGTGATGAACAGCATGGGGAATATCGGCAGATTCTCCTTATCGGGATGGATATTCCGAAAACCTTCGGTAAATTCCGGAAGCGGCACCTTATAGACATATAAGGCGATAAAAATACCTATGGCCATAAAAATAAGGGCTAAGGCAAAAAGCGGGTATATCCTTCCTATGATTTTATCGATAGGCATAAGAGTGGCAATGATATAATAGGCAAATATTACGACCGCCCAAAATACGACATGCAGACTCTCGGGTGTAAGCGCAGCCAGAAGTCCGGCAGGACCAGAAACGAACACGGCCCCCACCAATACCATGAGAAGAACGGTAAATATCCGCATCGCCTGCTTAACGCCCTTCCCGAGATTATCGCCTATGAGTTCCGGCAAACTGGCTCCGTCCGAACGAACGGAAAGCATTCCGGAAAGATAATCGTGAACCGCTCCTCCGAATATACAGCCGAACACAATCCAAACATAGGAAGATATTCCGAATTTGGCCCCCATTATGGCTCCGAATACGGGACCCAAACCGGCAATATTCAAAAACTGAATCATAAATATCTTCCATGTGCTCATCGGCACATAATCCACTCCGTCGGCATGAGTATAAGCCGGCGTTTGTCGGTCCGCACGGATACCGAATATCCGCTCCACAATCCTACCGTAAATAAAATATCCCACGACGAGCAGGATAACGGAAAACGTAAAACTAACCATCTTATCATTAATATATCCACGTCATTCAAAAATACTCCATAATTTCCGATTCGCCTACGGATATCTTACAAATTTTCGGAAATATTCCATTCTACAGCAAAACATGCGATTTTCGAAGAGAAAATACCCCGGAAAACGTTTTTAATCGATTCGTAAAATCGGCAGAAATGTAACCATATGTAAAAAATCCCTCAAAATAAGGATAAAATTTATTTTAATTTATAAAATAATCCCCATTTATAGGGATTGTTTCCGTCCCTATCCTTATTTAATTTTGCATGATTCTAAATAACATCACTATGAGATACGAATTCATGTTAATTTTATGTCTTGTCGGTACACTTCACATATTCGATGCGAAGGCCCAGGACAATCCCGAAACATGCGAACTTACGGTAATTACCGTGGATAAAGAAACGAAATCCCCCCTGGAATTCGCCCATGTGATTCTTTCGGGCATGGAGAAACGGAGCGGAAAACTCAGCGACGAAAAAGGAAAGGCGAAATTCACGGGACTGGTTCCCGGCGATTACAAGCTCAGGATTTCTTACATCGGAAAAGAGTTGCATGAGGAAAAGATTAGGGTAAATCGCTATAAAACCGTTCTGACCATAGAAATCGTAAACAGCAGCATAACTTTGAACGATGCTTATATTTTAGGAAAGGAATCCCGAGGTATGACTTCTTCCACCAACATCGGCCGCAAGGCCATATCCCACATACAGCCGTCGAGTTTTGCCGACATTTTGGAGCTTTTACCCGGCAACATGGCGCACGACCCTCATCTTGCCGTTCCCAACATCATCGCATTGCGTGAAGTAGGACGGCCGGGCGGCGGCTACAACACCTCCTCGCTCGGCACCCAGTTCATCGTCGACGGGAGGCCTCTCATGACCGATGCGGAAATGCAAAGCATACCCGGGTGGCAGGGATATATCGAAAACAAAAACATCGTCAACTGCGGGGTAGACATGCGCACCATTCCCACCGACGAAATCGACAGCGTAGAAATCGTCCGAGGCATCCCCTCCGTAGAATACGGCGACCTTACCTCGGGGCTTATAAAAATCCATCGTCGCAAGGGAGGCAATCGTATCAGCGGAAGATTCAAAAGCGACATGACTTCCAAACTCTACCATATCGGGAAAGGATTCGAATTCCCCGAAAGAAAGGTGAAACTCAACGCAGGCATCGAATATCTCGACTATAAAACGACGCCCATCACCGACATGTATAAATACAACCGCCTCACCTCATCCCTGAGGGGCGAAAAGATATGGTTGCTCGAAAAGCATACGCTCACCCTCAACGCACATATCGACTACACCGGCTCGTTCGACAAAGTGGTGGACGACAGGGAGGCCAATCTCGGATTCGTCAACGAAGTTCGAAACAAATATAACAAAATCGGATTCCTTGCCGAAATCGACCTGAAATCCCGCAAAGCGTATTCGATATTCGAAGGGATAAGGTTCACGCTTTCCGGCGAAAGCGAAAACGACGAAATCAGTCGCCACTATATGTTCCGGCCTCCGGCCTCAAATCCTCAAATACCTGTAGTAGATGCTATTACACCGGGGACACACGAAGCATTCCTGCCTATAGACAAGAATTATATCATCGACATGGCGGTCGACGGTAAGCCCCTCTACTTCTATACCAAAGCCGTGCTGCGTTTGCGCATACCCATATGGATAACCACAAATAAAATCATGGCGGGCATCGACGGAAGATACTCCAAAAACCGGGGCAAGGGTAACACCTACGACGACCCTCTCAAACCTCCGTACACGGGTTATCGTCCCTATCCCTTCAAAGACCGGCCGGCCACAAAGAATGCAGGGCTATTCGTCGAAGACAACATATCCGTTCCCATAGCCTCGCATCTCATTCGCATCAATGCCGGTATCAGAGCCGACATGAGTCTGAATATACCGGCCAACTACGACCTCCACAATAAGGTGCACTTCGACCCTCGCATAAATATACAGTGGCGACTGCCGGAATTCCCGATAGGCACCGACAACATAGGCATCACTTTCACCGGAAGTGCGGGACGGCATACAAAAATGCCCACCCTCTCGCATCTGTTCATGCAACCCGCCTACATCGACATCTGGGAATACTATCCGAAACACTATCGCACCTACATCGAAGACCCCGTAAACTACGGAATCCGACCGGCCTCCAATACGAAACGGGAGATACGTGCGGATGTGGAATATAAGGGTTTTTTCCTCTCCGTCACCGGGTACGGCGAGGATATGACCTCGGGAATACGCCCTATAAACCGCTACAAAACCTACGAATTCGACTACTATTCCCTTCCGAAATCGCCTCAAAAACAGGCCGAACTGAGACAAAAATACGGAGGAATGCCCGGCGACATACCGCTATTCGAATTGACGATGGAACGCGACACCATGTTCGAAACGTACGGAAGCTACGAAAACGGAAGCCGCACCTATAAAAAAGGCGTGGAATACACCTTCTTCACTCCCCGATTGCGCAACATCGCCACCCGTATAACCATCAACGGCGCCTGGCTATACACGCGATATTCCAACTCTTACGCTTCCTGGGAAAAACCTACGAAATTCGGAGGAGGAGGCGAATATCGGGTCATCGGACTATACGAAAACAACGAATCCTATGTCCGCTGGGTATCGCGCACGAATTTCACTTTCGACACCTATGCTCCCCGCATAGGATTCACTTTCTCCACCTCCGTACAATTCCAATGGACAAGGTCGCACTACACCGGGCCATGGTCGGAATCGCCCCTGAGGTTTAAAATGGTCGACGGAACCGAAGGCGACTACAATACGGCAAACGGCGAAAAATATCCGGTCATCAAAAGCCTCCGCCGCGATCAAAAAGCTCTGGCCGATTATCGGGATTCCGAAAAATGGTTTATGAACGTAAACCTCAAGGCATCGAAAAAATTCTACCGCGACCGCATAACCCTCGCCCTTTTCGTCAACAGGCTGCTCGACGCCTACCCCACGGAACGAACCGACGAATTCATCAGAAAACGCTTCGTAAACCCCTATTTCGGGATGGAAATCAACTTTAATATATAGAAACACCATGAAACGACTCTTTGCTATCATTGCGCTTATCGGCATATACGCTTGCTCCTTCGACAAAAACACCGAAAAAATGTATACCCGTGTCAAACTGGAATTCTATCCCGCCGACACCAACCTCACCTTTATCAAAATCATCAAACACGACAGACTGATTCTCGACCCCGTAACTCTCCCAAACGGACAAAGCACCACACTTCTTCCGGACGATGTCGACAACTACATCCGGGTACTGAAAGGAATCTACTTCATCGATATCATACCGAGTTATACCATCGTATATCGCGACAGCTTAGATAACGAAAAAACGGCCGAATTCAATTGTACGCGGTACATGACCAAACTCATGGACGAGGAAACGGCATGCATACCCCTAAAAAAAATCGGACAGTAATAAATCATACGACAATGATAAGCAAAATATACATCACCTTAATATTTTTCGTCGCCTGCATCGGTACGCAGGCCGCCGTCCTTCGAGATACAACCGAAATCCGAAAGGCGCAAATCGAAGACCTTTCGCTATTCGTCAACGACTTCGTCAGAAAAGGTCCGGCATTCAACGGCTACCACCGTCGCTACAATATTTCATTATTCGGTATTTCCCGCCGGGACAGGGATGAAAAGGAAACCTATCTCATCGAAAGAGGAAGCGCCGAACGCAATCGCTCGGCATTCGCACGCTCGTTCATCCATCTCAATCCCCGAACCACCCTCTACGGAAAAGCGGAATATCGCAAACAAAAACAATACAACGTCCTTATGAATTCCACATTGGATTTCGATTTCATATACCCGCAACACACGGCCTTCCGCATCGAAAAAGATGCCGATATCGAAATCTACGCTTTCGACGGAGGATTCTCCCACAAAACGGGCAAATGGATGATAGGGGCGGAAACGGACTTCACCGCCGCACAAAAATACTGGCAGTCCGATCCCCGGCCTCGAGCCGTTTCCTCCGATCTCAACGCCAAAATCGGATGCTCCCGCATCCTCGGCGGGCACTACGGCCTCCGCATCAACGCCTCCGGTCGACGCTATAAGCAATCGTTCAGCACCATCAGCATGAGCGACGACCATAAAGGCCCCGAATACGATTCCTATAACATGTTAGGCCCCCTCTACTGGTATGCCCTGTATTCCGATTACAATCCGGAATTCAGTCTCCAATATCAGGGCTACGGCTACGGCATGGGAGGAGGTCTCTTCAGCACGGCCGCCTCCGGCTTCCACATCTACGGAGAATATGCCCGCATTACCGTAGATCGCTTCTACAACAGAAGCGACATGAACCTCGACGTCCCCATATCCGACCTCACCCTGCACACCGCTTCCGGCATCCTCTCCTACAGACATGTCTCCGGCCCCACCCGCATAGGTTTCAAGGGTGAAGCGACCTATAACCATAAAACTTCGAACGAAATCTACGCCCGCCAAAAAGCCGGTATGCGAACGCACTACCTCCATGCCGGAGCCCTTGAAACCTTCTACAGCGACACCCGTACATTCGACTTCGCCGCCCTCTACGGATTCGAACGTCCCGGTTCGTTCACTCTCGAAATAATGCCCCATGCCGGTATCTTCAAACACAAAGAGGAACTCATCATGCCGAAGCAAAGCGCCGACGTCATGCACGTCTTCTACGGAGTCGTCCTCAACCTCAATAAATCCTTGGGTCGCCACTTCATCCATATGGGGGGCGAATGCGCCTACCGCAACAACTGCCGCAGCGAAAAGGAACTTATGATTGTTTTTACCGCCCGCGACAAAACCATCGAGTTAAGCGATAAAAGCCCCTACGGACGCATTATATGGGATGCCTTCCGCCTCCGGACCTCGGATATGCTCCGTCTACGGTTATGCCTGCGCTACAGTTTCGACCTTACCGGCGACATGGCCGTGTTTGCGGAACATCACTGGAGCCGCTTCCGATTCGTCGGCCGGGGACATTACGATACATGGGATCTTAGAGTCGGAATCATTTTCTGATCCGTCATCATATCAATCTTATAACAATATGCAAACTAAATTTATCATTTTTGCAGGAATCTTGTCCATCGGATTGTGGACAGCCTGTCAAAACAATGAAGACGTTCAGCCCATAAATAAAAAAATACAGGCCGAAACCGTGAAATGCACGGTAAACATCCTCCCCGCCGAAGGAGAAACCCTCGAGGATATTGTGCACACCCGACTTCTCTTCACCGACATCGCAACAGGCGAAAAAACCGAACTTACGATAGAAAGGGGGAACCGGGCGAATCTCGACCTCCCCGAAGGGAATTACGACGTAAGCATGGAGTCGCACATCCTCTCCACAAGGATTGCGGCAAACGGTATTGCCTCTCTTATGGAACATATCGGCAACATACGTATCGATCGCAACCACTGCAATCCCGAATTCCGTCTCCCGAGCCGCAAAAGAAGCTCCGGACTTAAACTTCTGGCGCTTTACTTCCGGGGCGGTCGAGGATATTACAAAGACAAATTTTTTGTTATCTATAATAACGGTCCCTCGTCGGAGCCGATTTCAAACTTAGCGATTCTGGAATCGGCCTTTATCAATGCCTGGGAATATAATCAATTGACGCCCGACATCCGCTCCACCCACTTTGCCGTCGGAGCCGCCTATAAAGTGCCGTCCTCGGCCACAAGAATATTGGACCCCGGCGACTATTTAGTGCTTTGCGACCAAGGTATTACACATACGAGAGGAAGCCAAATCGATTTGGAGGATCCGGATTTCTGGGAATGGTACGATAACCACGCTTTGGACTTCGATTCGCCTGCAGTTCCGAATCTCGTAAAACTGTTTTCCTATTCCCTTTCCGTATGGACTCCTCATATGGTAAGCCATAAATCCTTTGCTCTTGCAAGGATTCCGGCAAACACTCCGGCGGAATTCAGTACACCCGAGTACTACTACCCTTATTCCTACCTTTTCGTTCACGGAACCTATCAAAAGGTCATGAGAGATACGGTGCGCAAACTGCCCAACTCCATGATTCTCGATGTGGTAAACGTAGCTAAACTCAACGAGTTTACCTTTAATCCTTCATCGGTAAACGACGACGGCTATACTTGGCTTCCCGTCGGAACATCCTGCATCTACAGTCGAAGGAAAACCCGGGGTACCCTGTCAAACGGGGCTCCTTACTTTAAGGATACGAACAACAGTACGGAAGATTTCGTACAATATAACAACAATAATTTAATCGTAAACCAAAACTTCTTCTCGTATTTTTTAAATAACATGAACTAATAAAAACAAATAATGATGGTAATAAAAATATTCCGACTCTTGATTCTAATAACGGCTATCGGTTTCTCTTCCTGTGCAAAAGACGACTACGCTCCGTTTAATCTCTCCTCTCCGGAAACAATCGTCCTCGACCCCACAGGCAACGAACCCTATCTCCTTACGATAACTCCTAAAAATATCGGCGACTCCTACGAAGTCAGCGCCGAAGATCCGTGGTTGAAAATCGAAAAAGCTACCGGCAAAGTATTCCGTCTCTCGGCCGACATCCACATATCCGATAAAGGACCGCGCACCACCCGTCTCGTGCTTAAATCCCCCTCCGGGGAAATGCACATACCCGTGGAGCAGGAAAATCTCTACGTAGGCAAAATCTCTCAGGGCGGCATCATCTTCTGGCTAAACCCCGACCCCTCCACCGTCGTTGCCGGGGAAACCTGGCCTCATTGCAAAGGCTTAGTACTTTCCTTAGAAGAATCCGCAAAAGAATACGGTTCGAACTTAAATATCAACAACTTTATATGGAAAAATCCAGAACTCACGGCAGATGAAAGGAACGACCTTATCAAAAAAGAAATCGAATCCCGAAAAGACATTTCCCCCACCTATGACGGCAAAATTCTAACCGTCGAGTTCCTTACCCGCTTTTTAACCTCCAAAGAATTTATTCTTCCCTCACTTCAAGAAATGGAGAACAACATGGTATCAAATGCTTGGGCATGGTTTTATCATAAATATTGGAGAAAAACCGTAAACGGATTCTCCGACTGGTATATCCCCTCGGTAAAAGAGCTTTTCCCCCTCTTTCCCGAAGAATGCTCCGACAGCCTTACGGGTATCATCCCCATGCTCAACAAAGTGTTAGAAGCCGACAGCCGGGCCATGTCCGTCTGCAACCTCGGCTTTTGGCCTCCCGATCCGGAAGAAAATCCGAATTTCAATATATACCAAAAAGGGGCACAGGCCTTGGGAAACTATAAACAGTTCACTCTGTATTACCTTATGACCTCTTCTCCCATCAACTACGAATTAGAAAAAGAAGTCATATATGCAAAATTCTGGGGGAAGCATCGACATCTGAAAAAAGCCAAAAACAAAAACAAATATTTTTGGCAGATCAAGCCCTTCTTCGAATCGAAATGGAAGGATATATTTTTAAAATATACTTTTAATGAAGATGTCGAACAATATAAAAAATACTTCCCGACATTACATGTCGAAGCAACTCGTAATGAAATAGGGTGCGGTTACGTGCGCCCCATCCGCCGTTTTTAACCCCGTCTCTCCGGATTATAAGGATTAATAACGTAATCGTATTTTCAATACGATTTCCCGGGGACGAAGTTTGAAAATTTGACGGAACAAATCCCAAAAGTCGATAAAACAGCGAATTCGCAATCGAAGTGAAATCCTGGTAATGCGGCAACCCGGGTTACCTACGACAAAATATAGGGGTATACGACCATCATAAGGGTGGATAAAAGCGTAAGCGACAGCACCAAAGTCCGAAAATTCCTTTCCGACAGGAAATTCACCGCCTTGGTTCCCAAATATCCCCCGAAAACCACAAAGGGGAAAGCTGCGAGCATCAATCTCCAGGCCCCTGCCGGTATGTTATTCCACACGAAAATCTGTATGGGAAGTTTTATCGTATTTTGGAACAAAGCGAACCAGGCTCCCGTAGACACGAAAAACAACTTCGGAAGATCCGTCGTCAAGAGATAAACCGATAATATAGGCCCGGATGCATTCCCTATAAGGGCGGAAAAACCGGTGAGCATCCCCAATAGCGGCCTGAGAAAACCGAATCCCCGACTCGAACCCGCATGGCGTTTGGCTATAAGCATGGCTATGAGCCCCATCAAAATACACACCCCCATCAACTGCCGGAATATTTCGCCGGGAACAAGGCTGCCGGCCGCTACGGCGACACCTATGCCCAAAACGGCCCAGGGCAGAAGTTTCAATACATAATCCAAACGAAAAGAACGGCGGTAATAGATAATGGCCGAAATATCGGCCAGGCATATCACAGGCAGAATTATACCCGTAGAAGCCTTGGCGCCGAACAATAGAGCATACACGGGGATGGTCAAACTGCCTACTCCCTGAACGCCCGTTTTCGCCAATCCGGTAAATACGGCCGTAAACAAAAAAACGCCCCATTTCCAGGGTGCATCCAACAACATATCCATGGCCCATAAAATTCAGGATTCGAAATAAGGGAAATTTTCCCGCATTCCCTCGAAAATCGGGAAATTTATTCCCCGTTTCATTCGTTTTACCGAGAAAAACGGATGAAAATAATTTCTTCAAAAATTGCACAGATAGATTTTTAAATTTATTTTTAAGCCACTAACTACAAAAACCACAGATTATGCTCAACTCTTTATTTTGGCTTATACCCGCAGCAGCCGTCATAGCATTGGTCTTTTCCGCCGTATTTTTCCGGAAAATGATAAAAGAGCCGGAAGGCACGGACACGATGAAACGCATAGCCGGCCATATCCGCCGGGGAGCCATGGCCTATATCCGGCAACAGTACAGGGTAGTGGGAATCGTATTCCTCGTGCTTTGTCTCATATTCGTATGGATGGCATACGGTCCCGGCATACAGAATAAATGGGTATGGTTCGCTTTTCTCACGGGAGGTTTTTTCTCCGGTCTGGCCGGTTATATCGGGATGAAAACCGCCACCTACGCTTCGGCACGCACGGCCAATGCAGCCCGCAACAGCCTGAATCCGGCACTCCGCATCGCTTTCCGTTCGGGTGCCGTCATGGGTTTGACGGTCGTAGGTCTGGCTCTGCTCGACATATCCCTGTGGTGGCTTGTCCTGAATTATTTCACGGATACTCCTTCCGCCACGGAAAAAGCCGTATTCATCACCACCACGATGCTGACCTTCGGTATGGGTGCTTCCACGCAAGCCCTTTTCGCCCGGGTCGGCGGCGGCATATTCACCAAAGCGGCGGATGTGGGGGCCGACCTCGTAGGAAAAGTGGAAGCCGGCATCCCGGAAGACGATCCCCGGAATCCGGCTACGATAGCCGATAATGTGGGAGATAACGTAGGAGACGTAGCCGGCATGGGCGCCGACCTATACGAAAGCTATTGCGGTTCCATACTGGCCACGGCCGCCTTGGGGGCGGCGGCATTCACCGCAAATCCGCACACACAATTCAATGCCGTCATCGCCCCCATGCTGATAGCCGCCGCCGGAGTCATCCTCTCCATCGCCGGTATTTTCACCGTAAAAACAAAGGAAAACGCATCCCAGCAACAACTTCTGCGCTCCCTGAACAGGGGTATTCATATAAGTTCCCTGCTCATCGTCGCCGCAAGCTTCCTCATCATACGCCTGCTGGATATGAATATGTGGCTATGCGGTTCCATTATCACGGGACTTATCGTAGGCATCGTTATCGGGAAGGCCACCGAATATTTCACCTCCTCGGCCTATAAACCCACCAAGGCCATAGCGAAAAGTGCGGAGACGGGACCTGCCACCGTCATCATAAAAGGAATAGGCACGGGGATGATATCCGTATCCGTACCCGTTATCGCCATCGTAGTCGGCATCATACTTTCCTTTCTATTCGCATCGGATTTCAACTTCTCCAACATATCTTCGGGCTTATACGGCATAGGCATAGCAGCCGTAGGCATGCTTTCCACCCTCGGCATCACCCTGGCCACAGACGCCTACGGTCCCATAGCCGACAATGCGGGAGGGAATGCCGAAATGAGCGGACTCGGAGCCGACGTACGCAAACGCACCGATGCTTTAGACGCCTTAGGCAACACCACGGCCGCCACGGGTAAGGGATTTGCCATAGGTTCGGCGGCGCTCACCGGACTCGCCCTCATCGCATCCTATGTGGAAGAAATAAAGATAGCCCTCGTAAGAATGGGAGAAACCCTAATCTCCATAGGAGAAAAAAGCGTGAAAACGACGGAAGCCACACTTACGGACTTCATGCAATATTACGATGTCACCCTTATGAATCCCAAAGTATTGTCCGGCATATTCATCGGTTCCATGATGGCCTTTCTCTTCTGCGGGCTTACGATGAACGCCGTAGGAAGAGCCGCTCAAAAAATGGTCAAAGAGGTGAGGCGGCAATTCCGGGAAATAAAAGGCATCATAGAAGGCAAAGCCGAACCGGACTATGCACGATGCGTGGAAATATCCACTAAAGGCGCCCAATACGAAATGATATTCCCTTCCCTGCTGGCGATTATCACACCCGTAGTCACGGGAATCATATTCGGAGCGGGCGGAGTGATCGGGCTTCTCGGAGGCGGTTTGGGTACGGGTTTCGTACTCGCCGTATTCATGGCAAACTCGGGAGGGGCATGGGATAATGCAAAAAAATATATAGAAGAAGGTCATTTCGACGGAAAGGGAAGCGAAAAACACAAAGCCACCGTCATAGGGGACACCGTAGGCGACCCCTTCAAGGATACCTCCGGCCCCAGTCTGAACATACTGATAAAACTCATGAGTATGGTGGCCATCGTGATGGCAGGACTTACCGTAAGTACGAGTCTCCTATAAACACGCTCTCCGAGCGGCTTTCCCGAAACGAGCGATCGAACAGCCGCTCTCCGGGATTAAAAGCGGAGGGAAAGAGATATGCGGCGGCGCACTTTGTCCGCACCTATTACCTTCACCCGTAAATGCTGGTGCAAAGCAACCACTTCCAAGGGCGATTTTATAAAACGGTCGGCCATCTCGGATATGTGTACGAGTCCGTCGCAATGCGCACCTATATCCACGAAAGCTCCGAAATCGGTAATATTCGTTACGATCCCGTTCACTATCATCCCCTCTTTCACATCTTCAAAGGAACGGATGTTTTCATCGAAAGCGAATATTTCGGCCATGGCCCGGGGATCCCGCCCCGGTTTGCGCAATTCGTCCAATATATCCGTAAGAGTGGGAATACCTGCGGAAGGCCCCACATATTTTGAGAGGTCTACCGCATTCAAGGCTTTTTCGTTACCGATGAACTCCCCTACCTCCATACCCGCATCCCTTGCCATACGCTCCACAATTCCGTAAGATTCGGGATGTACGGCCGAATTATCCAAAGGATTATCGCTTTCGGGAATACGGAGAAAACCCGCACATTGTTCGAAAGTTTTTTCCCCCATACGTTTCACCTTAAGCAATTCCCTGCGCGAACGGAATCCGCCGTTTTCCGCTATATAGTCCCGTATGTTTCCGGCAATGACGGGACCGAGTCCCGAGACGTAGCTCAAAAGATATTTGCTTGCCGTATTCACATTGACCCCCACGTTGTTGACACAGGATTCCACCACCCTGTCCAAAGCCGTCTTCAATTCGGATTGATCCACATCGTGCTGGTATTGACCGACTCCTATGGATTTGGGATCTATTTTCACAAGTTCCGAAAGCGGATCCATAAGACGCCGTGCTATGGAAACGGCTCCCCGTACCGTAACGTCGTAATCCGGAAACTCCTCTCTCGCTATTTCCGAAGCCGAATAAACCGAAGCTCCGCTTTCGCTGACGACGAATACTTTCACATCTTCGGAAAACCGCAATCGGGAAATAAAGGCCTCGGTCTCCCTTCCCGCCGTACCGTTGCCTACGGCTATGGCATCGATACGGTAGGCGGTTACCAATTGTGAAATTTTGGAAGCCGAGGCTTTGAAAGCATTATGCGGAGGATGAGGATATACGGTTTCATTATGCAAAAGATTCCCCGTTTCGTCGAGACATACCACCTTGCAACCGGTACGGAAACCGGGATCTATCCCCATAATCCGCTTATTGCCCAAAGGAGGGGCCATCAACAACTGACGGAGATTGGATGCGAATATCCGAATCGCCTCGCCGTCGGCCTTATGTTTGGCCGCATTCATATATTCGTTTTCCATGGAAGGGAACAACAGTCTTTTAAAGGCATCTCCCACGGCTGCGGCTACGACGGCCGAAGCCGGCACACCGGCATGCACGAAATTCCCGCTCAGGGTTTCGACGGCTTCGGCTTCATCGATTTCCAAACCGCATTTTATAAA
Source organism: Marinifilaceae bacterium (assembly GCA_041846495.1). GTDB lineage: Bacteria > Bacteroidota > Bacteroidia > Bacteroidales > Marinifilaceae > JBGZEX01. The sequence continues at coordinate 96,467 of JBGZEX010000004.1, read as the reverse complement.
TCCCGATTCCACGCCGCGCCTTATGGCCAAAAAACGATGAGAAGGTATTTTTTTCAAAGGTTCTCCGAAATCGAAATAATCCGCAAACTTGGCCCCCTCCTCCTCCTTCCCTTTTACGACCCGGGAACGGATTATCGCCGTACGGTCGAAAATACGGCGGAGGATACGCCGGGATTTTTCGTCCTCGCTTATCATTTCGGCAATAATATCGGAAGCTCCGGCAAGGGCTGCTTCCGCCGTCTCTACGCCCTCGTTTATGAACTCCTCCGCTTTAAGCAAAGGTTGTCCGGGCATTTCCTTCAGCAACCAAAGAGCCAGGGGTTCCAATCCGGCTTCACGGGCTTTGGAAGCCCGCGTTTTCCGTTTGGGTTTATAAGGCAGATATATATCTTCCACCTCCGTCATTGAAACGGCTTTACGAACGGCCTCCTCCAATTCCGGCGTCAACTTGTCCTGAGCGGCCATACTTCCGATAACCGTCTCCTTGCGTTTCTCCAATTCTCCGTATTCTTCGTACAAATCGCGGATACGACCGACTTCCACTTCATCCATACTCCCCGTCATCTCCTTACGATAGCGGGCGATAAAAGGGATGGTAGCCCCTTGCTCGAAAAGTTTTACTAAATTATCCGCATAGCGTCGGTCGGCACCCGACTTTAAAACGATAAATTCCGTTGCTCCCGAAAAATTCTTCATACCTCAATATATTTTCCGCAAATATAAGCATAATCCCTACGACCGGAAACCCTCCCCTAATCTAATTTCGTATCTGGAGAGGGCTGCAAAAATCCTCCGTTCCGGTTTCGAATATCCGGAACGGAGGATAAAACAGATGGGAGGAATCATTCTTCTATCGTCATCTCCCGAATAAGATGAGAAGCTCCGGCATATTTGTCGAGCATAAACAATACGAAGCGGATATCCACCGCTATATTGCGGCAAATCTCCGGCTCGTATTGCATATCCGACATTACACCGTCCCACGAACGGTCGAAATTGATACCGATCAAACGCCCTTCGGCATCCAAAACCGGACTCCCGGAATTTCCGCCCGTCGTATGGTTGGAGGCTAAAAAGCAAACCGGAAGTTTCCCGTCCTCATCGGCATATCTTCCGTAATCCCGGGCGATATACAGGGATTTCAATCCTTCGGGCACCTGATAATCGTATATTTCCGGATTCTCTTTCTCCATAACACCTTCCAAAGTGGTACGGAAGTCGTAGACGGTTCCGTCTACCGGTCTGTATCCGTCTACCACTCCGTAGCTCACCCTCAAAGTGGAATTGGCATCCGGCCAAAAATTCCTGTCCGGATACATTTCCATAAGTCCTTTCACCCAAAGGCGGTTCACCGTATTGAGCTCCGCCTTTACGGAATTTAAGACGGAATTTAAGGCATTCGATTTATCGTAAACGGAATTGGCAACAATTATAAGCGGATCTTTTTTCAACTTCGGCGGGGACTTTTTATTCAAATTCCGGATAAAAGTTTTGAATTTCTCGGGATGGGTAAGCAGGGATTTTTCAAAAACTTTATTTACGGCACGGGAAATCCCCTTTCCTTTCATTCGGGCAATAGCTTCCGGCAGATAGTCGCCTTCCAGATTCGAATTGCAGATTTCGAACATTTTTTTCATAATCTCCATATCCGTATCGTAATCCCAATCCTTATAAAAGCCCTCGGCGAATTCTTCCAATCGGCGTTTAAAAGCGTCGACATCCTCTATTTTATCGTAATCCTTAATAGCGTACCACACATTGAGGGCAAAATTTACAACTTCGGCTCCCCTGACGGCGGCTTCGGAAAGATAAGCCGAATAAGGCATAAGCTTTGCCCGTTTTTCGTATAGGATGCGATATCTTTCCACGATTCCCGAATATTCCGGTTTCCCGGTCGCCCACTGATTGAAAGCGGTTTCCAAAGCCCTTTTATTCTCTACAGTCCGGTAACGCACCAAGCCTTTGGACTCTCCCTGCCACTTTTTCCATGCATTGGCTACGGAAGCGGCTTTGGCGGAATATTTGATACGCAGGGCCTCGTCTTTCTCCATGGCCGCATTGATGATATCGAGCTTCTGCGTGCGTATACCGATTTTATGGGGGTTCACCCTCTCGAGGATTTCCTCGATAGCGAAAGAAGGAAGATATTCCTCCGTCGTGCCCGGATAACCGAATACGAAAGTAAAATCTCCTTTTTTCTTGGGTTTAAGGCTTATCTTAAGGAATTGTTTGGGGACATAAGGTTTGTTGTGCGGAGAATAATCCGCCGGTTCGTTATCCGCTCCCGCATATATTCTCAACACGGCAAAATCTCCCGTATGCCGGGGCCATGCCCAATTATCCGTATCTCCTCCGAATTTTCCCACGGCTGCGGGAGGAGCGGCCACTAATCTTACGTCCCTGTATATCTTATATACTGATAAAAAATACTGATTGCCGTTAAAATAAGGACTCACCCGGGCCATAAGATTGGTGCCGGCTACGGCTTTGGCTTCAACCCGGTCGGAAACCCGCTTAACCGCTTTTTTTCGTTCTTCCGGACTCATATCGTCGTTCAATGCGGAATTTATCATTTCCGTCACATCTTCTATATAAACCAAAATGGAAGCGGTTATTCCGGGATTTGCAAGTTCTTCCTTCCCGTCGCCGGCCAGAAAACCGTCTCTGAGATAGTTGTGTTCCAAAGACGTATGGGATTGAACCATCGAATGGGCACAGTGGTAATTGGTAAACATCAGTCCCCGGCCGCTCACGATTTCTCCCGTACAGAAATGCGAAAAAGGGTAATTCAAATTCCCCAAACCCACCACGGCATCTTTAAGAGATGCCCGGTTTATGTCGTAAATATCCTCGGCAGTCAATTTAAAACCTTTCCGCTGCATCTCCTCTATGGTGTATTTTTTCAACAGGAGCGGAATCCACATCCCCTCGTCGGCATAAGCGGCCGGACGAAAAAGGATTAAAATCAAAATCAAAAAAACGGTCTTTTTCATTATCATTCAATTAAAATTTAAGGTTTATCAACCCGCATATATCAAATCACTATCTCATTCCCGGTAAGCAATTCGTACAATCTCCTCACGGGTAATCCCATCACATTGTAAAAACAGCCCCGTATGTATTCTATACCGATATATCCTATCCATTCCTGAATGCCGTAGGCTCCGGCCTTATCATAAGGCTTGAAGACGTCGACATAATAGGCGATCTCTTCCCTTCGAAGCGGGGCGAAACAAACTTCCGTAATTTCCGAAAATACATAGGAAGAAGAGGAGGAAGTAAGGCATACCCCCGTACATACCTCATGCGTACGTCCCGAAAGCCGTTCCAGCATAGCCACGGCTTCCTCCCTACTGCCGGGCTTCCCCAATATACGGTCATCCACACCTACCACGGTATCCGCCGTTATAAGCAATTCCCCCGCTCCTATATGTCCGGCAAAGGCCTCTCCCTTTATCCGGGCGATATGCTGCGCCGCTTCCTCCATACCCATTCCCCGGGGCATAATCTCATCCACCGGCATCACTCTTACCTCGAAATCGAATCCCGCCCCTTCCATCAAACGCTTTCTGCGAGGAGAAGCCGATCCCAATATCAAACGATATTTATCCAGCATAACCGGAGAATTTCACATACTTTTTACACGGCAACCGGTATCCATCCAGTCTCCACGCACTTTAAGCACCTGCTCGACAATATCCCTCACGCAGCCTTCCCCTCCTTTCCTGTCGGATATATACCGGGCAATCGATTTTATCTCCTCGCAGGCGTCGAGCGGAGCTACCGGAAATCCCACCCGCCTCATCGCTTCGTAATCCGGAATATCGTCTCCCATAAATACGATCTCCTCCGCTTCCAAATTATAATCCCGCATAAGTTTTTCCAGAACCTTCACCTTATCGGCAATCTTCAAATGGATTTCCTTTATACCCAATTTTTCGAATCTGCGTTGCAATCCCTCCGTCCCTCCTCCCGATATAATAGCAACCACATAACCTTTACGCACCGAATACATAAGGGCATAACCGTCTTTGGCACAAGAGGTGCGTATCATATCTCCGTCATTCCCCAACGCACACATATGGGAAGAAAGCACTCCGTCCACATCGAAAACAAAAGCCCGCACCTTTTTCAGTTCATCTCTAAAAAATTCCATATCATTATTTATTTACCACAAAGTAGGATAAGGAGCATCCGGTTCGCATACCCGGCTATCCTCGCTCGAAAACTCCTCTTCCGGCCGTTCGTATACCTTAGCGACGGAGGCCGTCAGCATATTATAAATCTCCAGTATTTCCGGATCCTTACGCAAAAGGCGACGATGCATATTCAGGATTACTTCGTCGTTCCGGCGAGCCGGCCCCGTCTGCGCCGATTCGGGCGACAGCTGGGCGACCTTACCGGCCGTTTCGGCAATGAGAGGTAAAAGAAGCTTGAAATCCATATCTTCTTTTTCCAAAATATTTCCGGCTATATAATACATATGATTTACAAAATTACAGGCAAAAACCGCTGCCATATGCAAAAGTTTGCGTTGGGAAGTTTCGAATTCCCGCACCCGCCCGGAAAGAGAGCAGGCCATTTCCCTTATTCTCCCGAGGGTTTTCCCGTCTCCGGCCTCTATCAAGAGCGGGATTTCCTTAAAATCCATCACCCTGCCCTTGGAAAACGTCTGCAAGGGATATAAAACACCGCAGTTTTCCCGGCTTCCGAAAACTTTGAGGGATTGACTTCCGGAAGTATGAAGCACGATAGCATGGGGGGATATCTTCAGAGATTTGAATAAAGGCCCTATCGCCGAATCGCTGACGGAGAATATGTAATAATCGGCATCGGGATATACCGTCGTCGCATCGTTCGTATACGAAACTCCGGTACGCATCCCCAATATACGGGCGGATTCCATCGTCCGGCTATAAATCTGGCAAAGAGAGTATTCCGTTTTCAGCAATGCCGCCGCCAAATGCGTAGCCACATTTCCCGCTCCCAATAATACGATTTTTTCATTCATATCCGAATCCTATGTTTTTGGGTTTTAATTTACCCTCCTCCAACAATTGCAACAAACGGGCGCAAGCCCGCTCTATATCTTTGCGGAAGCTGTCGGCAATCAAAACGATTTTTCCGTCCGCCTCCTCTAAATGAACATAACCTCCGGCCGCTTTCCCGTCCTTGAATATCAACAAGTCTTCCGAGGGAATAAAGGTATGCACCATTTGGTTGCGCAATTTGTCGTACAGCCACCCCTTGCGGTTCAACACCCGGTAACGTCCGCCGAAAAGGCAATCCACCGCTTTCGAGAAACGAAAGAAGGATTGTCCTTTAGCTTTCATCGGTTTGGAATCGAGGAAGCTGCCCAACACCTCTATGACTTGCCCCATAATGACAAAACCCATATAAGAAACACCGGAAGCCATCAGTTTATCTAATTCCTCCAATATCACTTTTTCCAAAAAGGACTTCGTCCGGATAATATTTTCATTCTGTCGAATCTCCACAGGACAAAATTAAAAATATTAACCGTAAGAAAAAAATACCGGATTCCGGAAAAAACGATAAAGTCTGAAAATAGAAAAGTTCTCGAAAACACATACCGGAACGGTATTTTCGAAATAATCGATAATACCACCGCATTTGTGCGGAAAAAAGAAAATTAGCATATAAATTTGTATGCCTGTCGGATACCCCGGGAGATTTTCCGGAATTTCAAAAAACGGATTTTAAATTCCGGCGGAATAAAGCGCCGAAGCTCATACGAAAGTTTATTGACAGAAGATGAAACAAAACGAAAATACTATGGACTATAGACTATAGTACTCCCCATTTTTCGACAACGGGCTAGTGTTTTTTCTTTCACTGTTACAAACATACTCATTTTTCTTTCTCTTTACATAGTTATTGGTTATTGTTATGCAGCTACTACTATTCCATATTCCATGGCAGGGAGTAGCTTGGTGATACTTTGGTGGGGGCGCTCATAGTTAACTTTATCCACTTCCTCATTCCCTGCCGTAGTTCTGAGACTGTATCGGCTGGATTAAGATAGATATGTTCCTGTTTGATGCTTCTCCAGAAGCGTTCTATCCAAATGAGGTACATAAAACCCTTCTCCATAGGGATATAGGAAATATCTGTCGACCATACCTGATTGGGTCGCTCTATCTTAAGCCCTCTAAGTAAGTAGGGAGGTACATAGCTCGGCACAGTGCCCTTACTGAGGCTCCTCTGTGGGGTAGATCACCAGGATTCCCATCTTACGCATAAGTCGCCTTACACGCTTCTCATTAACTGAATAACCTCTCAGTCTTAGCATATCACGCATATGCACAACTCCAGAGGTCGGATGCTCGATGTGGTACTCATCAATAATACGCATCATCTCTAGGTTCTCCTCACTTTCTCCCTTTGGTTGATAGTACAAACTGGAGCGATTAAGATTCATATACTTACAAAAACGATTTCGGCTTAAGCCTGCGGGGCGCTGACGCTCCATCTCGATTATCTCACTTTGAGTCCGGCATCCTCGCAGGCAGTCGCAAAAAAATCGCAGTCAATTGTAAGCTGTCCTACCTTATGTAATAGTCGCTTATTCTCACGCTCTATCTTCTTAAGTTCTTTGGTGCTATCAGAAGGCTTATCAAAAGCCTGTGCTGCTTTCTCCTCAAGTTCTCGCATCCATTCTGTTATCTTGCTCGGGCTCAATTCGTATCGCTTCGCTAAACTCTGGATCGTCTCATCGCCCCTCAAGCCGGCTAAAGCAACTTGTGCCTTAAAACTGGAACTGTATTTACTTCTTCGTCCCATAAACTTCTTTTTCTTTTTTCGTTAGCAAATGACAATTAGTTCAATCTTTACTCTCAAATATAGCACTTTTTGAGTTGTCTAGTTTTTGGGGAGTATTATAGCCTGAGAAATATTATTTTTAAGAATCTTCTGAAGAAATTATCGAAATCCTCGTTTTATTATATAATTTTGCATAAATTGCATAGATGAATATTTTCACACGAAAGCCTATGAAAGACAGGGAAATTATAAAGAGATTGTCGAGCCGGCTGAATTGGAAAAAACACGAGGTCGAAGCAATGCTTGCAGCCTTCATCGAAATAACGGGCAAGCAATTAGGGAATAACGATACCATCAGTTTCCATGGTTTGGGACAATTCGAAGCCGGAAAAGAGTCCGCAAAAATATCCGTAAATCCCGCCGACGGAAAACATTACATCATTCCCCCCAGGTTAACGGCCGTATTCAAACCGGCCCCCATTCTGGAATCGTATATCAAAACACTGAACAATCATGAATGACAAATTCTCCTTATATAATATAGCCGAATCGCTTGCCGAACGGACCGGAACAAATCCGGAAAAATCGGAACGTTTCATAACGGAACTCATAGAGCTTATAAATGAAACCATCCGTAAAGAAGGCGGAATAAAGGTAAAAGGGTTAGGCACTTTCAAAATCGTATTCTCCGAAGAACGCAAAGAAAAAAACGGAGAAGGGGAATACACGGTAATCCCGGCCCGTCACGAGCTTTCTTTTCGGGCGGACAAAACATTGGAAGACATTATCAACAGACCTTTTTCTTTCTTCGAAACCACAGAGGTCGGGGAGGATGAACTGAAAAAAATGACAACTTCCGGTACGGACGACCCGGCAAAAAATACAACCGGGGGAAATATCACATCCCCAACTCCATTGTCTTCACATACCGGATCGGACGTTCCAACCGCAAACGGGAACAGGGATACGGCCGAAAAAATAAAAAATCCGGAGACCGTAAACACCCCCTCTCCGAAACCGCAGACCCCCGCCCGGAAAGCGGTAAGCAAATCCGGTCTTAAAAAAGAAAAGAAATCCAAACGGAGATTGGTCTATCCCGTTTTGATTTTATTCATATGCATACTACTCGGATGCATATGGTATTTCGCCTTTCGTCAATCTCCTTCCTCCGATAACTTCCGGCAAAAGAAAATTCTCCGATCGGAAGCCATGCCCGGCAGCGAATTTGCCGAAGGAAAAAACAAGACAAGCGGAAACGAATCGGTAAAAACAGGGAAAGAACCGGAAAGGGTATCGCAGAATATACCATCGCCGACCGTAAAACGACAAAAACCGAAACCGTCGCCTTCCCCCTCCGTAGAAACCGAAGTAATCGCCGATATCAAAATAAAAGAAGGCGATCGTTTGACTCTGTTGGCACAGAAATACTACGGTCACAAAATATTCTGGGTGTATATTTACGATTATAATAAAGACAAAATCGGTCCGGATCCGGATAAAATACAAATCGGCATCAAATTGTCCATACCTGCCAAAAAACGCTACGGCATAGATGCCGGCAGTCCGGATTCCCGGGAAAAAGCCCGGAAAATCCAGACTCAATTAATGTCCGGGAAAAAATAAGGAAAGGGTAAGCCGTGAAGATTCATTTCTTCAGCATTTCCGCTATTTTTTTCCGCAAGGCATTGCCTCGCAAATTCTTAGCTACTATCACGTTGTTTTCATCCAATAAAACGGTATGAGGAATACCTTTCACAAAATATTGTCGGGCGATATCGCCTCCGTCGATTCCGTGATTCCAGGATAATTTATCTTCTTCTATGGCTTTAATCCACGCATTTCTATCCTTATCGAGGGAAACGCTCAAAATTTCCAGTCCCTGTTTATGGAATTTTCCGTAAATCTTCACGACATTGGGATTTTCCTGACGGCAGGGAGCACACCAAGACGCCCAAAAATCCACCAGTTTCACTTTAGCTTTTATATCGTAAAGAGAAAGGGTATTGCCATCGGGAGTCTGTACATTAAAGTCGGGAGCTACGCTTCCTACGGCGACTTTTCGATATTGCTCCATCAGTCCCGCCACACTGCGCCCGGGAGGTGTCGTCTTGGCATAATCGCTCAACATATCGAATCTTTTTTTCAAAACTTCCGGCTCCAACTTCTGTGCGGAGGTTGCGACAACGTAAGCGGCGGCAAACGAATCCGCATGTTTTTCCAGCATTTTTTCTTCTTTGGCCCGGGTGGTTTCGTATAATTTCCGGAATTGCTGCTGTATGGCCTGCATCTTCATACCGTTCTGCTCCTGCCGGGCAATCCGAAAATCTTCTTCCATATTTTTTCGAGCAACCGCTTCTTCTTCGTTAAGCGCCAGAAACCGACTGTAAATTTCCTGTTGTGCACCTCCTCCCGTTATCACGATTCCGGCACTGCCGACATTTACGGTAAATTCCGCATTTTCCAAAATCAGAGGAATCACTCCCTTACGGTCGGCCGTCATAATATAGGCTACAACTGCGCCTTCCGTTTTTCCCGTGAAACGGAAAGCGCCGCCCTCCGTACGGACCAATCCCAAAGTATCGGGTTTACCGCCATCGTAGGTCATCAACAAAAGAGGACCGTCGGGCACTCCTTCGATTTTTCCGTTTACCGTATAACCTTCCTGAGCCTTAGCGGAAAAATTCAGGCCTGCAATAAATAAAATTAAAACAAAAATTTTTTTCATCATATTGTAAATTTGTAATTCACGATTTTCAATTCACGTCTCGAATCGGAGATTACGGACGTTCCGTCGTATTCGTCGAACGGCCGGACATGCGGCCCGTTTCAGAAGATGTATCCCGCAGTATTTTCAACGTATTCGAAGTGCCCCATACCGCAAAAGCAACTCCATGTAAACTTACGACAGTGTACTCGTCCCCCTGTCCCCTTTCGTCATCGTCGAACACATAGTTCAGTTTATTATTTTCGTCGCAGGATATTCCGACTTTCTCCACAATCCCGCATCTTTCCTTCAACAAATTCCCGTAAAGTTTTCCCATCGTATTTTCCGGCAAATCATTCAATTTCCGATAAATTTCATCTATGGTATGAAATTCGACGGTAAAAATCCGTCCGGTTTTGTCCACAAAAAGAAAAATATCGAAAATGCCCGAAGGCCAGGACGAATTCCGTGAACAATAGTCCTTTACAAGGTCTTTAATTGCCCGGGGAACAATATTATTCCATATATTGTCTTTCCAATCGGCCAGAGTCTCCTCTTCACCCCGGTTCAGTAGTCCGGGATAACGGGCTGTAAATTTCCTGAAATGCATATCGAATTCCGGCTCCCGCAACCGCCAAATAACATGCGAAGAATCGGAGGGAGCTGTAAACGGCACAAAAATCGTTTTCCTAAGAACAAACTCCTTACCGTTTACCGTCGTAGCGGGAATTTCCCGCACTGCCTTCGTATACCTGAGCACACATTGCGCTTCGACATCGAAACCTAACCAAAGGCTGCATAGAATAACAAATAACAGTTTTTTCATAATCCCATTGTTTTATTGTCGAACGGCCGGACATGCGGCCCGTAACGGCATAAGCCTTATCGAAGCAAGATATCGTAGTTTGCGATTTTTGCCGGATAAGGAATGTGGGAATTTTCCCACATTCCTCCCCTTATAATCGAAAACCTACGCCATCAAAAAACTCCGATTTCGGCCAATGTTACGGAAAAATTCGAACCCGTAATATAATCGCTAACCACAAACTTCAGATACCGGGCATTACGAACGGCGGGAAAACGTATGACCGTCGTCTCTCCGCTCGTAGCTCCAAGCATAGAGTTTTCCGTATAAACGGCATTTTCCCAAACCGAACCGTCCCGGGAATATTTTATCTTAATGGTATTCGGCAAAATCTTCCCGCTTTGGTCGTCTTTATCGGGATCGAAATATTTTTGCACTACTTTCACCCCATTCACGGCAATTTCCTTTTCGAAATCCACAACAATATCGTAGGTGCGCATCCCTTCGGACGACATCTCCGGTTGCCAATTAGTCATAACATCTCCGTCAAAAAGATGGTCGAGATGAGAATTGTAATTCCCCCCATCCTCTTCCGAGCAACTCAGTTTCCAATCTTTCGAATCGATACAATGAAGAACGGGAAGAGCGGGATTTCCCATCTCCTGCATATAAGGCAAGGCGATATTCGGAAGATAATGACTGTTATAACGCTTTATCTCCAACCCGTTTATCTCATTCGCCGCATTTAAAACGAACAGACTGCGTTCGATAGCATATAATTTGGAATCGCTTTTATAATTTTTCAAGAATTCTTCTTTTAAGAAACGATTTTTTCCGAGGATCAATGTTTTAAGATTCGGAATATTCAAAATATCCTCAAAAGAAGTCATAGAATAATCGAATTCCAAAGTTTCCAACGAAGTTATAAAATCTTCCGTAATCTCCTCCTTACCGTATTTCTCCCTTATAAACTGCTTGAATTCGGGAGTATAGACCTTTTGACGGGGTAATTCGTAGGAGGGGAAAACAATAAGATCGACACATCCTTCCAGTCGTCCCGATCTGTTCAAAATGACTTTCGTTCCTTCATCTATTGCATCCGCCAACATATAATACTTATTCCCATCCAATAAATCTTTAGTCAATTCCAATTTCTTGGATTTCCCTCCGCTCGTATATTCGAGTGTAGCGGAAGTCACGTTGTCATTCCATTTCGAAAAGAAGAGGAGCAAACGATCTTTTATAAAATAATGTTTGACAATCAAACGGGTAAAAGAGCGGACCGTTTCGTGAGCATCGGTATACGGCCGACCGTATCCCATAACCGGCAAAGACCGATTCCCTTCCTTATCCACACTGCGAACACAGATTTCATAATTCGCATTTTCCAAATTGGGAATAATGCATTCGGACACCGTTTTATCCAATAAGGAATCTTTTACAACTCCTTCCGTAGCCCATACGAGATATATTTTATCGATAAGCGGATCGATGTGATTTACCCACTTCACATTCAATTTATTCCAACCGGGCTCAATGGACAAATCCGAACATTTCCCCAAATAACGTACGGATCCGTCTCCGGAATAATCTTTATACGTATCTTCCAAACTTTCGCATCCTGCCATAAACAGGAGACCAAGAATTAATAAAGCATATATTTTTTTCATCGCTCAATCTTTTTCGGTAAATATTTCCAATTCGTGGAAGGTAACGTATTCGTCCATATTCCCTCCCACATTAGGAGAATCGTAATAATATCCATGACTGTAACCTTTGAACGTATCGTTCACTACCACTTTAAGATAGCGGTAAGGTTTATTCGAATAGGGAAATTGAAAATTCATAACGGCGGGGTCTTTGTATTTGATGTCTTCAAAAGCTTTGATTTCAAACTCCTCCTCCGCACCGCAGCAACGTTCGCACCAGCGATATGCATTGGCAAGCTCCCTGTCTTGTTTGAAATGCCCGATTTCCTCCCAGGAAGTATCGTCGGCCTTATCGTTCGAAGCGTAAACAACTACATCGCAAGGGAGCCGGCTGGTGTATAATCCCCCCCAGGCCATACTGTACTTACGCCCATCCCGAGGATACGGGAAGTTCCATCTTACATCCAACATTCCGTAGAATTTGAGCGACGCCAAATGTTTCGAAGCTTTTAAATCGATAATAAATAAAGGTTTCCCGAAACATTTAGGTCCTGCCAAATAGGTCCTAAAGGCGTCGGCGTCATTCATCATAAAACAAATTTCGCCTTTGGCATCTCCGTCAAACAGATATTTCCTGCCCAATTCAGCTTCGGGGTCTTCGATAGAAAGATTTGAAGGATCCGTAAATTCGAAATCGGCGACTTCCAATTTTTTAGTTTTATAGGCCTTCACTTTCTCCCACACTTTTTGCTTTACCATATATCCCCGGAAATCTTCGGTTTTCACGACAATATCGTTGGCATCGGTAATTTGTTTCAATTCGAATGCAATGGTATCGGTTCCCTTGTTGAGCAAGAATGTCTTCAACAATATCGTATCCGGCTCTTGATTCAAAGGATTTTTCCCTACATAAAAAACATGAGCCATCCCTTTAACATCTTCCGCAAGACTATAGGAAAGCGTGAAACCGTCCCAAGCCGGGAGAACTTCCAATTTATCGAAGAATGTGACAGGGCCGGAATCTTTCGTATCGAAATACATCTCTATGGGTTCCGATTCCACATTACTTCTGTCGCATAAAGTAATATGAACGGGTATCTTTGTCCGGGCTTCATTAAAACCCAACAATACGAGAGAATCGATGGCATAGCTTCCCGATTTGATTACTTCGTTTCCGAAAGCATCTTTATAACGTACCCGTATTCCGGATATCTCGGAATTCTGCGGCAATTTATAATACATTACGGCACCTCCCGCTATTCCCTTAAAAGAAATATTTTCTTTCGGCATCGGGACTTCGAAAACGGCATCGTCTTTATGACAACTCCAGCATCCTAAAAATGCAAACAACAAATATATAATTCTTTTCATCATAATTCTATTTACCTAATTTATCACCAACCCGGATTCTGCACACAACCCGAAATCAAAACTTCTTCGCTTCGAATCGGGAATAAATAATCCCGAGGAGATATAAATTTATGCTTGAACCATACGACAACCGGACCCTCGTAATTATTATAAAACTGTTGAGCCGTTTCTCCTATGATATTCCAACCGTAAAGTTTTTCGTTCATTACTTCTCCGGCGGTCAACCAGCGACGCAGATTCCAAAAACGCTTACCTTCGAAAGCGAATTCGATATCCCATTCCCGGCGGATGATTTCCCTCATTCCTTCCCGGGTCGATACCTTATCCGGAGTTTTGGAATAATCCATCCATGCGACCTCCACATCGGGTATTCCCGCTCTTCGACGGATTTCATTCAAAGGTGCATACACATGCTCCCTGTCGGGCGCCTCTAAGTATTCGTTCCAAGCTTCGGCTTTCATAAGATAGAGTTCAGCCAACCGTATGATTACGGCAGCTTCTTTATTGCTCTGCAGAATACTCTTTTTATAATCCCTGTTGCGCACATTCAGATAAGAGCCTTTCTTCATCCAATATCCGGTAAGATTTTGAGCGTAAGACGAATTAATCGAACTTATCTTACTTCCGAAGGATTCTCCCCTATATGCTTTAACGATATCGCCCTCCGTTATGAACTTCCCTCTGGATACCCCTTGAAAATAACAGCGATCGGCTGCAATATGAGCATAGAATCGCGGTTCCCTGCGAAGATGCAAGGCCAATACGTCGGTATTTAAGGATATTACTCCTTCATATTTGGTATTGGCTTCTTTACTCATAAGATAACGGGAAGAGTAGTCCCATTCCTTATCTTCATCTATCGGAAGTCCGTGTTCGGTATAATACATTTCCACCATTTTCATGCTCGGAGAAACCGAACCCCAGAGTTCATCCCTTATATCGAGATTGGGGCGGGTCCAGGCCGGCCAGGCATCCAATTTCGCATCTCCGTAATTCAACATAAATACGGCTTCGTCGTTCGTAAAATTATTTGCCAAGACGGAATATTCCAAATCATGAAGGGTATTAAGTAATTTTGAAGACTTTCCCGCACCTTCGGATATCAAATGTTTTCCGTTTTTCAGACAAATGTCGATAGCCTCGTCCGCAGCGACAGCCGCTCTTTTCCATTTCTCCCGGTCATAGGTGGTATTCACGAGTTTTTCTCCGGCTTTATTGACAAAATTCTCATAAAAAGTATTCCCGTTGAAAATGGGAGATGCCGCCAACAACAACACCTGGGCTTTAAGCGCTGCCGCCGATTCCAAACTATGATAAGTCCGGCGGTTCTGTTCCTTTTGATGGAGAGGCGGCAGATCCTTCATCGCGTCATCCAATAAACGTACGATTTCATCGACGCATACGTCTATAGGACTACGCGGCTGCTGCATATCTTTTAGAGGAGCACTGGCTCCAATATTTTCGGGTACTAAAATAATGGGGCCGTAACGACGCATGAGTTCAAAATAATAATGAGCTTTCACCGCCTTAATTTCGGCACTCCATAATTTTTTCTCCGACTCCTCCATATTATACACGTCCCATACTCTTTTAAGGAATGTATTGCAATAACGTATGGCTCCATAATACCAATTATTGGCTTGCCATAAATTGCCGTAAGGTGTTTGAGCCATTTGCAAACCGTTTGCGATGGGAAATCCTTTCCAAAGAGGATACTTCTGAAAGGTAAAATCGCCGGCTACCACTTCGTCGGTTCCCGTATAAGCCGGATTCTCTATCACGGAAGCCAGGGAAGGCCCCAAAGGAACATAACAGGTTTGAAACCATTTATAAGTCTCGGCATATTTTTCAAAAATTATATCCTCGGACAATATATCGCCTTTAGGTACGATATCGAGATAATTGCATCCTAAAAATAAAAAAGGAATAAAGAGTTTATATAAATACTTCATAATAAGCAGGCATTAAATTAAAAACTAAAGTTCAAGCCCAAGGTATAAGTCCTTTGAATGGGATATTTAAATCCGTCTTCTCCCAACTCAACGTCCCATAACTTAAAATTCGAAATCAAAAACGGATTATTCGTCCGTGCAAAAAATTTCACATTTTGCAACTTCCAGCGATTCATCAATGTTCTCGGTAAATTATAAGCCAACTCTAAGGACGTACACCGCAAGAAACTCAACTCCCGCATAAAATAGGTGCTTTTACGCGTTTCTGCACCTCCGTACCAATCCTCCTGGGGGTTATGGCGCAAAAGGCTATAGGTGGATAATCGAGGCCAAAAAGGCTTATTCGTCATATTATCCTCCGACCAGTGGTCTTCATAAATAGCTTTCAGCATGGCATGGTCTCCGACAAAAGGGGATAACTTATCCGGATTCATGAAAAAAGAGCGTTTCCCCGAACCCTGAAAAGCGAAACTGAATTCAAAATTTTTATAGTTGATAAAACCGTGGAAACCGTATACTATCCTCGGAGTTTCCGGGAAACCTATATAAGTAGCGTCTTTTATATCGATGACTCCGTCCCCGTTGATATCCCTGTAACGTATATCCCCCGGCATCACGTCTCCACCCTGAAAGGGCGAATTGGCTATTTCCGCATAGTCCCGGAATAGCCCCTCGGCAATATATCCTACTTGCTGAGATATTTCCTTACCTTCCCTCTTTTGCCATGCCGGCTTATCGGCCGGCTCTTCTATTTCCAAATAGATTGCCTTATTATAGGTGAATGTCCCGTTGAGTATTACCCAGAAATCGTTTGAAAAAGCATGCTGAATTTTTCCGGAAAAATCGATCCCTCGGGAACGAACCTTACCGATATTATCTAAAGGAGGCACCTCAATTCCCATGGAGGCCGGAATCGTCCTGCGGTAATCCAAGATATTGTGGCGAATTTCCTGATAAATATCCAAATTAAACTCCAATAGACCTTTGAATAATTTAGTTTCCATTCCGAGGTTCGTCTGTTCGGCAATCTCCCATTTTATATTTTCATTGGGATAAGCGAGCACCATATATTTCGTAAAATTCCCTCCTCCCAGTTCCGGATTAGGAGCCATACTGTGCACAATAGTCGGCAAGAATACGAAACGGGGCTGAGCCATTATTCCATCATTCCCCACCTTACCGTAAGACAGTCTGAATTTCAGAAAAGACAACCAATCGGAAGCAGACTCCATAAACGGTTCGCTTGATGCCACCCATGCCAGACCTCCGGCCGGAAAGAATCCCATTCTGTGTTTTTTGGCAAAACGTTCCGAACCGTTATATCCGAAACTGGCTTCCGCAAAATACCGGTCTTTATAACCGTAAGACCCGCGCATGGAATAGGTTAAATTTCTTCTCGGCATTCCTTCAAGCACTTTTTCGATAGGAGTATAGGTCGCCTCCTGTGCCTGCAAAACAGCCGTAAGTGAAGTCTGATACTCCTTCCAGGCTGCCGTGTGCAATAATCTTCCTTCATAAATCACGCGCGTATTGGTCGTCGATTTGGAAGCATCTTTAAAGATAGACAAGGCTTTGCTGGAAATCTTACTGATTTCCGTCAAACTATGTTTCCCGGTTTCGAAATCGTAATTACTCAACGAATACTTAGCCGGCCGGGTTTCATAACCGGTGGTATAAAATCCGGTTTGTACCATGGATACGCTGGCCCTCAACTCAAGGCCTTTGATAAAACGCGACAGGTTATGCATATACTCCGCTCTATTGGTTGTAGAATAACGAGTCCTTTCGAGATAACCTTTATGCAATTCCATATAAGGATTGGTTTGTTCTCTGTCGGTGGTTCCGAAATGTATATGGGGCCAATTATAGGTATCGTCGGCCGGATAAACATGGGCAAAATCCACGGGAGATGCGTTAAACGCCATCCAATATGCATTGGATACGCTGGAAAGCGGCCCGTGATACTTATCCAAAGTGGTAAAAGAATTGACGATAAGCTTGATTCCCGCATTCAAATCGATATTGAGATTTGCCCGGAAAGAAGTCTGGTTATTCGATATATTCGTCTTGAAATCATTAAGTTTATCGGTTTTCAACATTCCCATATCCCGGTTATAGTTTATAGAAGCGTAATATTGCACCACTTTGGAACCTCCGCGGATATTCAATCCCAAGTGATGGTTCACGTTACGTTTTTTAAACATTTGTCCGTACCAATCATTGGCGGGATAAACATAATAGGGATATTTACCGGACATCGTACGGTTTATACGTTCCACAGTATATTTGGGCGTTGCTAAAGGATCTCGTCCGAGCAAGGCCTGATTATACATACGCATATAAGTGACGGGATCCACGACATCGATTTCTTTCGTGGGTTGGGAAAATATGGTCTCATAACGAACGGATGTATATACGCTTCCCTCTTTCCCCTTCTTCGTCGTTACGAGAATCACTCCGTTGGCTCCCCTTGCTCCGTACATCGCAGTAGCCGAAGCATCTTTCAATACGCTGAAAGTTTCGATATCCTCCGGAGCGATACGCGCCAAATCCAATTTCGAAGACTCCACTCCGTCCAACAATATCAAAGGGTCTATATTGGCACTCGTTTGGAAAGAAGTGATACCGCGGATGTAAAACTTCGTATTCATCTCCTCTTCCGTCAGAGCGCCGGGGATTCCTCCCGTTTGCCAACCGATCATACCGGAAATCTTACCGGCAAAACTGGAAGTCAAATCGCTGCTGGAAGTTTTCAGGTCCATGGGACGTACGGTCGTAATGGCCGACACCACACTTTCCTTTTTCTGGGTACCGAAAGCGACAACGGTAACTTCTTCGATGTTTTCAGCCGTAGGACTCAAGGTTATATTCACCGTTTTTCTTCCTTTCACCGATACGACTTCCGTTTTATAACCGATACAGGAAACCCTCAATACGTCATCCGGTCTCATCG
Organism: Marinifilaceae bacterium; assembly: GCA_041846495.1. Taxonomy (GTDB): domain Bacteria; phylum Bacteroidota; class Bacteroidia; order Bacteroidales; family Marinifilaceae; genus JBGZEX01. Next base: position 78,250 of record JBGZEX010000004.1, on the reverse strand, counting down.
AAAGAGAGTATTTACCGTCGGCATCCGTAGCCGCTCCCTGCGTCGTCCCATGGATAAGCAAAGTCGCTCCCGGAATAGGATTCCCCTTATCATCCGTAACCCTGCCGTTTACCGTAATCCGGGTTATCGCTTTTTTCTCGCGAATAGTAATCAAATTCTGTTGTATGGCATATTCCAATTCAAGAGGCGGAAGGATTTCATCCAAAATCTGTTTCACCTCTCTGTTTACGGCTTTTATAACTTTGATTTTTCTGTCGATCTGACTGTTATAGAAAAAATCGTAGTCGGTTTGCTTTTTCATTATAGCTATCACCTCGTTGAGAGAGATATCTCTCACATCCATTGTTACTTTCGTTTTTTTCTGTGCCTGAACCCCTATCGGTATCGATAAAAAGGCGGAAAAGAAACAAAAAACAACGAAATTTTTCAAACTCCTTAGATTCAAGCAAGTTGTAAATTCCATTTTTTTCATACATTTGTTTAATTAATTCAACATTTATATTTCACTTACGGTCAAAATTCCGTCCGTATGAAGCAGCCGGACACGAGCAAGGAGTCGTGTCTAATTTTTCTCCTCACGAACAAAAATCTTATCGTTTTCTTTAATAAATTTAATATTCCGGGTATATTCCAGCATTTTAAACAAAGGTTCCAAATCTTCATACCGCCTCAATCTTCCGCTATACCTTTTCTTTTTCACTTCCGGAGACTCGATTTCGATATCGATATCGTACCACCGGGAAAATACCCTCATCAATTCGTCGAGCGGCATATCTTCGAAATCGTAATATCCGTCTTTCCACGAAACGAAAAGATCGGTGTTTACCGGGAAATATGCGATTTTCTTCGTAGTCTTATCGTATGTCGTTTGCATACCGGGCTGCATTACAACGACCTCATCTCCGCATCGGGCCTCCACCTTTCCCTCCACAAGCGTCGTTTTTACCCACAATTCATCGGGGTAGGCAGTTATATTGAAAGCCGTCCCCAACACCTTCAGGCACACTTCTCCGGAATTCACGATAAAAGGATGCAATGAATCGGGAACCACCTCGAAATAAGCCTCTCCCGTCAAGAAAACCTCCCTCCTATCCCCTGCAAAGCAAGCGGGATAACGCAAAATCGTTCCCGCATTGAGAAACACCTTCGTGCCGTCCGAAAGGACAATCCGATATTCGGAGCCGTAAGGAATATTCATCGTATAATACTCCGGATTTTTTACTTCTCTTTTCATATCCGATGCCACGATCAGCGTTCGGTTGCGGGTTCTCATCTCTTTAACGGAATCGGATAAAACGACCGCATCCCGTTTCGTATCCAATAAAAATTTTTTACCGTCGGGCAATATCAATTCCGGAACCGCATATCGCCTCTCCGTAAAAAAAGAAGAATCGAAAACGGATTTTTCCGACAAAAGCTTTACCAAAACGGCAACTCCCATAAGCAGAATAAGCACTGCTGCTGCAGACAATCGCAAAACCAACCGTTTTCTCCTTCGCGCTTGAATCTTATGCCGAACTTTTTCGAAAGCGAATGCACAAGACTCATGTCCATCCAATCCGGTTTTTTGCATTCTAAGTTCCCGAATCAAATCCGCAAATCTTTTATTTCTTCCATGCTCTTCGCTCCATTCTTCCAAAATCCGCCGATCTTCTTCCGTTAAAAGCTCCTTATTCAAATAATCGGATAAAATCTCATCGATATCTCTTCCCATAATTTTCCCGTTTTATTTATATATTGTCGAAAAAGGGAAAAAGGGTGATGAAAAATCAATATTTTTGTGTTAAAAAAAATAAAAGCATCAAATACGCATCTTCCCGAAGATTTTCTCTTAAAAACTTAAGAGCCGTTTTCATCTGGGTTTTTACCGTATTGATACTAACGCCTAATTCTTCGGCAATTTCCTTATACGTACGATCGTTCAAACAAGCCATAAGAAAAACCTTACGGCATTTTTCCGGCAAACGCCCCACCGCATTATATAAAGCCTCCGTTTCCCTGTAAGATTTTTCATAGGCTTCCTGTCCGAAATCGCATTGGGATACATTATTTTCTTCCGAAAAAAAAGCATGTATATCGTTCCTCTTCTGATTTTCTTTTAAATAAAGGAGTGCCCGATTTTTTACCATTTTAAAAATAAAACGTTCCAAATCTCCTGCAAAAGCATAAAGCCGCTTGGTATTCCAAAGTCGTACGAAACAATCCTGTACGATATCTTCCGCCGCTTCCAAATCATTTAATATACGGAACGAATACAATAACAAATTATCGTAATAACGCTCAAAAAGAAGCCGAAACGCCTTCTTCTCATCCTTTTTAAGCAACTCTAATATATTAATGGAAAATTCCATACCTTGTTTCCATCACGTTCGTACAATAAAGGTTCTTTTTACGCGAACCGGTAAATTTAATCCAAACTTTCTATTTTGCCGACGAATCCTTCGAAAGAATTTTATAAAAACCTCTGTTTATACTCCATACGAATAATACGATTGCATAAACATTCCGAACATTTTTTCGATATGTTCCGAACATAGCGTATAAACGCCGGAAAATATTCGGATTCACCGTAAATTCTTTCGAAAGAGAAAAACAATCTCTTTAAAAGGAGAGAGAAATTTCGTTTTTTATAAAATTCTACTTAATTTTATTCCACAACTCCGACTTATGATAAAATACGCTATAAACGACAGGATAAAACCCCTGCCTATGCTTATGTACGGCCTCCAATGGCTATTGATAACCATACCTATCATACTTATAATCAGTACGATTATAGGCGTTTATCAATTCGAACATCCGAGAGAGCAAATCTTCTATACCCAAAAACTTTTCGGACTTATGGGAGGCGGATTAATCGTCCAAATTTTATGGGGCCACCGTTTACCCGTAGTTATAGGTCCGGCAGCGGTATTACTCATAGGCATATTGTCCACACAAGCCTCGCAATTGCCCGAAGTATACACCTCCATCCTTATCGGAGGAGCATTGTTAACGCTTATTTCCATAAGCAAATATCTTAGGAAGATACAACAAATATTTACCACGAGAATCGTAATTACCATCTTGGCTTTAATCGGCTTCACGCTGATTCCGAGTATTATAAAACTTATATTCGGAGGTCCCGAAGAACCGATACAGATGCTGTGCATGAGTATCATCCTCACATTCTCGATCGTAGGCGCCAATCGTTTTTTAAAAGGCATATGGAAATCGACCGTCGTTTTCTGGGCTCTTATTCTGGGAACGGGAGTCTATTTTATCCTATACGGATTGCCGGAAATAAAAATGCCTCCGTTTCCGCCCGGCAAACTTTCGCTTTTCATCCCCGACATCAAATTCGATTCGGGAATTCTCATTTCGTTTTTATTTTGTTATATTGCATTATTTATCAACGAAATAGGTTCCATACAAGCAGTCGGAAAAGCTTTATCCGCCGACAATGTGGAATCGAGTGTCGTAAGAGGATTCCGCATCACAGGTTTGCTGAATATCGTTTCGGGATGCATGGGCATTGTCGGTCCCGTCGATTTTTCCCTCAGTCCCGGGGTGATTATGGCTACGGGATGCGCTTCGAGATATGCCTTATTGCCGGCCGGCATCGGACTCATATTATGCGCCTTTTCTCCCCGGGTCGTCTATTTGTTTTCTTTAATTCCTCCTCCCGTAACGGGTATCGTTTTAATTTACCTGATGACCTCTCAATTAGCTGCGGCCTGCGAAATGGGGCGCACGGAAAAAGCTTTAAAAAATTTCGAAGATTGCGTCATCGTATCCCTCCCGATAATAACGGCCCTCATCGTTGCGTTCATGCCCCACAACGCCATCGCCCGAATCCCTCTATTTTTACGTCCCATATTGGGCAACGGCTTCATAATGGGCGTTTTCAGCGTACTAATCCTCGAGCATATCGTCTTCCGCAAGAAGAAGCGATAGACGATGAGCGGACGCATCAAGCGAAAACAATATTGGAAATACCTGTACAAAAGAAAAAACGGTATGATTGAACCGTCGGCAAATGTCCGTTCGATTCGTACTCGAGGCGGGACTTGAACCCGCACAGCCACAATGGCCACAGGATTTTAAGTCCTGTGTGTCTACCGATTCCACCACTCGAGCATCCGGAGCGAAAAACGGGACTCGAACCCGCGACCCTAACCTTGGCAAGGTTATGCTCTACCAACTGAGCTATTTTCGCATTATTTCGAACAGCAGTTGCAAATATACCGCATTTTTTTTATCCTACAAATGAAATTCGAAGGATTTTACCTCAGACTTCGAACAAATCCCGAGCAAAAATTCCACAGCATATAATTTAGTCGACTATCTTGGTAAAAATACGCACATATTTATATATTTGCATAATAAATTATTTATCAATATGTCCTATAGAGCTAAAAAAAACGCAGGAGGCTCGTATATCGTTGCAACCATAAGCATAACCCTGGTCTTGATCATACTCGGGAGCTTGATATACATAGGATTGAATTCTATGGAAATTACAAACCATGTGCGTAAAAACATAGGATTCACGGTAATCATAAAAGAAGGAAGTAAAAATGCGGAAATCAAGAAATTTCAAAACATTCTGAAAAAAAAGAATTTCATCGAAGAAACGTATTTTATCAGCAAGGAAGAAGCCGCAGCCGCATTTAAAAAGGAGATAGGCGAAGATTTCGAATCCGTACTCGGATACAATCCCCTACTCCCCTCGATAGAGATAAAACTCAATCCCCGTTATGCCAATAACGATTCCCTGAGCGTCATTGAAAAACAATTGACAAAATACAATGTCGTAAAAGAAGTCGCTTATCAGAAATCTTTCGTAGAAATGCTGAACCGGAATATGAAGCGTATAGGCATTCTGTTGTCGATTGCAGCCATAGCCCTTGCATTCATATCCTTTACCCTAATCCGCAATACCATCCACTTATCCGTATATTCACAGCGATTTCTCATAAAAACCATGCAATTGGTAGGAGCCAAAACCTCTTTCATATGCAAACCCTTCATGAGAAACAGCATCTACATCGGTTTCCTTGCCGGATGCGTTGCGACCGCATTATTAATCGGCATCATATATTTCATACAAAAAAAAGCGGAAGGCATAATTTCTCTTATGAGATACGACATATTGATTATTATGGGGGGAATGGTAATCGTATCGGGTATTGTTCTTTCCTTCCTTTTCTCCTGGCTATCCGTAATGAATTATATCAACAAAGACCATGACAGACTCTATAAATAAAACGAAAATGCAAAAAAAGGAGATTTCTGATCGAAGTAAATTCCCGCTTTATCCCGGAGGTTACCGTATCATACTCATAGGTTTCGGCATCGTAATATTAGGATTCGTTCTGATGATAGGAAGCGGTAATCAGGACATCGATTCTTTCAATTACGACATATTCAGTTTCAGACGCATATCTCTTGCCCCCATTATCGTAATCATCGGATTTATCGTCATTTTCCGAGGTATCATCCGAAAAAAGAAATAATCCCATGTTTCTGTTTCAAGAGGGAAACGACTTCCGGGAAGGGGCTTTGGTTCTGGTAGACAAGCCTTTGTCATGGACGTCTTTCGATGCGGTAAACAAAATAAAATGGGCTCTGTACAAACGGACGAAAACGAAAATCAAAGTCGGGCATGCCGGTACTTTGGATCCTCTCGCAACGGGGCTTATGATCGTATGCATAGGCAAGTGGACTAAAAAGATAGAGGAATTCATGGGAATGGAAAAAGAGTATATAGCCGAACTTACTTTAGGGGCTACCACTCCCTCTTATGACGGAGAAACCCCCATAGACTCGACCTTTCCCTATCTACATATCGACAAAAAACTCCTGTCCCGCATCCTCGAAGATTTCATCGGCGAAATCGAACAGCTCCCTCCCCGATATTCGGCTGTAAGAATAGAAGGGAAACGCGCATACGAAGCGGCGAGGAAAGGAGAAAATATCGATATTCCCAAAAGAAAAGTATTCATACGTCGTATCGAAATTATCGCATTCGAACCGCCCCGGCTCGTATTGAAAATAAATTGCAGCAAAGGTACTTACATCCGTTCCTTAGTCCACGACATAGGCAGGGCCTGCAATAGCGGCGCCTATCTTTCCGGACTCCGTCGAACGAGAATAGGGAATTATAAAGTCGAAGATGCGGAAAAAATCGACAATATTGTTGTATATTTGCAAAATTATTTATAATATACGCAGTTATCCATGGATTAAATTGTTCGGTTTGTAAAATTATGAAGTTATCCAAATTTAAGTATAAATTACCGACGGAATTGATTTCTCAATATCCTTCGGCAAATCGGGATGAGTGCAGACTCATGGTTTTAAACAGAAAAAACGGAGAAATCTCGCATCGCGAATTCAAAGACATATTGGACTATTTCGACGAAAAAGACGTTTTCGTATTCAACGATACCAAGGTTTTTCCGGCCAGACTATACGGCAACAAAGAAAAGACGGGAGCCGAAATCGAGGTTTTCCTGCTAAGGGAATTAAATAGGAACTTAAGACTTTGGGACGTTCTCGTCGATCCTGCCCGGAAAATAAGGATAGGAAATAAACTCTATTTCGGAGAAAACGATGCTTTGGTTGCAGAAGTAATCGACAATACGACTTCGAGAGGACGTACCTTGCGCTTCCTCTTCGACGGAGAATACAGCGAATTCAAAAAACTCCTGTACAAACTCGGAGAAACTCCCCTGCCCAGACTTATCAACAGAAAAGTCGAAAAAATCGATGCGGAACGCTATCAAACGATTTTTGCAAAATACGAAGGAGCCGTAGCAGCCCCCACGGCCGGCATGCATTTCAGTCGGGAATTATTGAAACGCATGGAAATAAAAGGAATCGAAAAGGCGTTCATCACATTGCATGTAGGCTTGGGCAACTTCAGGACCGTAGATGTGGAAGACCTGACAAAACATAAAATGGATTCCGAAGAAATCATAATCCCGCAGGAAACGGTAGAAATCGTGAATAAAGCCAAAGACGAGAAAAAACGCGTATGTGCCGTAGGCACTACCGTAGGCAGAACATTGGAAACCTGTGTCACGACAAAAGGAAAACTTGCCGCTTTTTCGGGATGGACGAACAAATTCATATTCCCTCCCTACGATTTTTCCGTCCCCACCGCTTTCGTTTCGAATTTCCATCTCCCCTATTCCACGCTGCTGATGATGGTAGCCGCTTTCGGCGGATACGACTATGTCATGAATGCCTATCATGTGGCCGTCGAAGAAAAATATAAATTCGGCCCCTACGGAGATGCTCTCCTAATCGTATAATGCTATTTAGTAGCATTATACGATCCTAAAAATTCCGAAAATCGGAATTTCCTCCATACCGCATCGTAAATCCTTTGAGAAAACAAATCGATGAAAAAGAGACAAGATTTCCTGATTTACTCGGTTATCATTCTAATAATCACATCGTTCTTATGGGATTTTCATATAGAAAAAAACGGTAAAATCATTGCAACCCGGAAATTCGAAAAACGTCTTCAACGCCAAGAATACAAGGCCGAAAAAATTTTAAACGATATCGGGCCGGATTATGCCTTCAATTCCCTGACGAAAGACCCGGATATCCTATACGTCGGATTTAAAAACGACAGCCTGAAACTATGGACTCATAAAAACATCTGCTCCCCGAATCTGAAATACGATTTGGAAGTCTGCAACGGATTTACGAAAATAAACAACACCTTCTTCGAAGTACGTCAAAAGACAAAAAACGACATTTCCTATTTCGCCCTCATACGAATTAAAGACGACTATCCGTACGAAAACCGTTATCTCAAAAACAAATTTGCGGATTATCTCGGCATAGAACAAAAAAATGCGAATCTCGCCTATGTAAGCCGTTACCCGCATCCCAATGCTCACAGCATAAAAAACATCGAAGGGAATACGGTATGCTATATATCCTATCATACCGACTATAAGAACAAAATCACAAACCCCTTCCTCCTTTCCATATTCGCAGGCATCGTCCTATTGTTTTTCCACATCTACCACATACGCCTGAAAACTTCTTCTTCGCTCAAAACCAAACTCCGTACCGCCTTGATTTTTGCCGTATTCCTCGCAATCCTAAGATTTATAACCTGCAAATTTCGTATCCCCTTCTCCATATACCGCCTCCCTTTTTTTGAAGAAAGACCGGCTTTTTCCAATGCCTTATATTCGATAGGAGATTTATTTATTTACTCCGTATTTATCGTTCTTTTCCTCCAAATCACATTGTATAATATAAAAAAGGATATAGGTAAAATAAAAAATACGTATAAATTCCCTTTAATCATAGGTTTGATACTTATTGCTTATTTCTATAATCTCACCTATAATCACATTATAAAATACATAATCGAAGATTTGGATATCCATCTCAACATTGCACGGATATTCAATGTAGACATCTATTCTCCCATCGCTTTTCTATCCGTCATTTTACAGGGACTCGGACTTATGATCATAGCGGCCGGAATCGCCATCCTCATCCGGGCGAATCTCAGTTTCAAGCAAGCACTGTATACGAGTATTTCAACCGTTGCGATAAGCGGATTAATCGTCCGCCTTTTCTTTCCGACCTCCATAATAACGGAAATATTCCTGTGTATTCTGCTGATTCTGCTTTGCATAAACGAATACTTCATCCGACATCCCCTGCAAAAAAGCATATATATCGTACTCATGCTTTGCGCATCCGTATATATGATATGGATAGCAAAAAAAACACGAAGACAAAAGAGAATTCAAACGCCGAACGCAATATGCGCAAACTTTAATCGAAGAAAGAGACTATAACTTCGAAATAAAACTCTCGCAAATAAGCGCTCAGATCAAAGATTCCAAACTCATTTCCTCTTTGATACGGGATAATAAAGAGGAAATGATAAAATCATGCCTCACCGAAGAACTGCTCGATCTTACCGGTTATCCCTACACCTTGCAAATTCATCTTCATAAAGACAGCACCGAAGAAAGCTCCCGGCACTCGGCCGAAATATTCGACCGTCTCATAGAAAATCACGGGATACCGCTTGCCGATGCGAATTTTTATTCCATAAATGTGTACGACGGCATCATCACCTATATCGGTAAATTCATCGAAGGCGAAACGACATTGTTCCTGAAATTCGATTCTCACAGGGAAAGCGAAGGAAGCGGATATCCCCAAATTTTATCCCGACGTCCGGCGGAAAAAATGAATATGAATTACAATTATTCGTTCGCAAAATATTTGAAAGGTTCCCTCATCCTCGCCTCGGGAGATTTCAATTATTACAAACTACTGAAGACCTTAGGCGATTTTTCCGAGCCTACGCTTATCAAAAAAGATCTCTACTCCCATCTCATCATCCCCATAACCAAAGACAACACCTTTGTTATCAGTTTACCCGAAAAAATCTCCTCGTTTTATTATCTCAATATATTATATGCTTTTTTTCTGTACGGACTATTCGTTTTCGGCAAATTTCTCATCCTATCCAATTTCAAATCGACTTTTAAGAAAAACAGTATCAAAACCCAAATAAAAAACCATATATTATCCATCGTCGTTATATTATTCCTGCTGCTCACTTCTTTTTCCATATTCTTAAATTATAAAAACTACCAGCGTCTCATACACTCCAAAGTAAACGAAGTTTTGAAATACGTAAACGGAGATTTGGAATCGGCAACGGAATTCAACGACAAAGCCAGCTTGAACACTCTCCTTTCTTCCATATCCGACCTCCTGCAAGTAGATATCAATATATATACCGCAAACGGAAGCTTATACGCCACTTCCCGGCCCGAAATCTTCCGAATGGGTATAGAGGGAAATATGATAAACCCCTTGGTTTTAAGAAATATGGAGGAATACAATCAAAACTCCTATACGACCCACGAAAACATCGGCTCCCTCAAATTCGTTTCCGCCTACACTCAAATGGTAGCGGAAAACGGAAATTCCTATATATTGAATATCCCTTATTTCCCGCAAAACACCGAATTCAACATCAGTATGCTCTCCATGGTTATCGTCGCCATCAATATTTTCGTATTTTTAATTACCATCGCCTACGTCCTTTCGGTGATTATCGCCGACAAAATAACCAAACCCATGCAATTGGTAAACGAACGCATACAGGCCATGCGCTTCGACGGACGGAATGAAAAAATCGATTATATCCGGACAGACGAAGTGGGGGCATTGGTCGATGCATATAATAAAATGGTCGATCAACTCGATGAAAACATCAAACTTTTAGCGAAAACCGAAAGGGAGATGGCATGGCGGGAAATGGCACAACAAATCGCCCACGAAATCAAAAACCCGCTCACCCCTATGAAATTGAATCTTCAATTTATGCAGCGTGCAGCCAATATCGAGGATGCGGAAGATTTCAAATTGCGATTCAAGGAGACTTCCGATATTTTAATAAAGCAAATAGACACACTCGCTTCTACGGCCTCCCTTTTCTCGGATTTTGCAAAAATACCGGCAACCGATAACGAAATATTAAACCTCAGCGAATTGGTAGAAAATACGGTGAAACTATTCGAAGATAACTCCATCCGTTTCGAATACGAAATTCCTTCGGGCATATTCCTGTATACCAATAAAGAACAAATAAGCAGGGTATTAATCAATATCCTTAAAAACGCCAAGGAAAGTATTTCCGAAAACGACAAGGGGGTTATCAGCGTAAATATGAGAAAAAACATTAAAAACATAGCTATCGCCATAAAAGACAACGGAGCCGGCATTCCCGAGCATTTGAAAGAACGCATATTCGAACCTAAGTTCACGACAAAATCGACGGGAAGCGGCATAGGATTGGCCATATCCAAGAAAATAGCCGAAAGCATGGGCGGCGAGATAGTCGTTCGCAGCGAAGAAAACAAAGGCAGCGAATTCATCGTCCTTCTCCCTCTCGAATCGGAAAACTCGTGATGTTATAAATCGACCATAAGGGAATAAATCGCATATAGAACATCGACGCCCGTTTTCAAAGCAGCCGGATCGGGATAAAAATCCGGCGTATGCAATCTCCCTCCGGAATCCGGACCCGAATTCACTCCCAACCTCATATATAAAGCCGGCATGTATTGCGAATAATAAGCGAAATCATCCGTTGTCATCCGCTTTTCCAAACGGATGAGATTTTCCTCTCCCCATATCCCGCATATACGTTTCCCGACGAGCTCGCTAAGCTCCGGATCATTTACCGTCATCGGATAACCCGAAATAATATTCACCTCGCATCCGGCCCCGTAAGCACGAGCAACCGAAACGGCTATCCGCTCGATATCCTCCTTAGCGCGCATCCTCCACTTCTCGTCGAAAGTTCTGAAAATTCCTTCCAATAAAACCTCCTTGGGAATAACATTCATACGCCCGTCGCAACGAATATTCCCGAAGGTCAGAACCGAAGGGGCGGACACCGGAGCCAATCTTCCGTTCACCTGCTGTAATGCCGTAATAAGATGGGAAGCGGCCAGAAGTAAATCGGATGTAAGATGCGGCATTGCCGCATGCCCTCCTTTTCCGCTAAGTTTGATATATACCTCATCGCCCGAAGCCGTATACTCTCCGGCACATATCCCCACCTTATGCAAAGGAATATCCGGGTCCGCATGAAGAGCAAAAATACAGTCCGGACGATGAACCGAAAAAAACTCATCCCGACAAAAATCCGATGCTCCGCCCGGCAAAGTTTCTTCCCCATGCTGAAATAAAAAAAGGATGCCGGTCTTAACTCCTTCCCTCTTCAATCGGATAGCCAAGGCTAAAACGATGGCCGTATGCATATCGTGACCGCAAGCATGCATCACCCCTTCATATTCCGAACGCAATTCATGCGACGGATTCTCCGTTACAGGCAAGGCATCCGTATCGGCCCGGAAGCCGATAATCTTTCCCCTTTTATCCTCCCGGGAAATATCGCCCAACCAGGCAATGATTCCGGTTTTTCCCACCGGCCGGAAGGGAATAGCGTTTTCGGCAAGCATACGTTTAATATATGCGGAAGTTCCGTATTCACGAAAACTCAATTCGGGATGCCGGTGTAAATAGGCGTAAAAAGCATAAGCCTCTTCGAATATCGAATCGTCGGTAGGTATCATCGCATTTGGTTTGTCCCACGAATATATAATTTATTGCCGATATGCCGAAAGAATCCGCAATAAAGAATTATATTTGTATATGAATTTTCTTATATCCCATTATGAAAAAACACATACCCAACTTCATTACCTGCCTGAATCTTTTATCGGGAGCTTCCTCCGTTTTATTCCTCGCATACGGATTCGTCGACTTCGCCCTTCTCTGTATTTTCGCAGCAATGATATTCGACTTCTCGGACGGATTAGCCGCCAAATTACTGAATGCCCGCTCGGATATAGGTAAGGAATTGGATTCGTTGGCCGACGTAATAAGTTTCGGTATGGCTCCCGGAGCATTGGCCCATATACTTATAAAAAATATGCTTTTCGGAGAAAACGAAATACGACTCGAGCTCTTGACCACAACCGAAACCGTACTGATGTTCCTCCCCCTGCTCATCCCCGTATTTTCGGCATTAAGACTTGCAAAATTCAATGTCGACACCGGACAAACCCTTTCGTTCACCGGAATGCCCACGCCGGCAAACGCTTTATTCTGGACGGGCTTGGTCTACACCCGTTTCCATTCTCCGGATCTTTACACCTATCTTTTCGGTTCCGTATGGATAGTCGCAATATCCGTAATAATTACATCATTCCTCTTAATCAGCGAACTTCCGATGTTCTCTTTCAAAATCCGCTCTCTGAGTTGGAAAGAAAACAAAGAACGCTACATCTTCCTTTTAGTCATCCTATGCGGCATCTTACTTTTCCGGGGAGATGCTTTCGTATTCATCGTTCCGACTTATATCTTATTTTCCATAATAAGCGTTATCCGAAAATCGGTAATCGACAAACAAGGATAAAACAAAAGCGAATGTATAAGAAATTACAACCTTCTACAACAAGTAGTCGAGAGGGGAGATATTTCAATCGAAAGAATTAAAAAATCGGCTATCGAAATCGCAGATCAGATATCCTCCAATCCGTCGTATTCCACATAATTATAAGTATCGGAAACAATGGCCGTCATCTCCCGGCCCGAACTATGGGAAGCGATGTCGCCCATATTCGTAAGATTGATATTGCGCTCCGTAAGCATGTCCTTCAGATTTCCGGAATCTAAAAACATCAATCCGGCAAGTACGACTACGGCAACTCCGTATTTCAATATCTTGAAACTCTTCCCCAAATTTTCGGCCTCCCCAGTAAAAGAACGGGGGGAAATTTGCACCGCATCCGCCTCCCATGCAACCGGATGGAAATTATAGTTTCCCTGCTTGAAAACGAAATTCCCCCATCGACGGGGAATAAAACATCCCACCTTCCCGAAATCCACCCTCTCTCCTTCCGACAAACAATATTTGGTATCCTCGACAAAAAGCTCGATAGCCCGAACAGCCTCTTCTTCCGAAATATTCTCCTTCCGCACGACCCAATCGAGAAAAAAACCGTTATCTTTTGTCAACCTCGAATCGAAAACGATTTCCTTGAATGGAGGCAATAAACAGGATTTCTTCAGATCCGGAGCAGCATCCCTGCACTTGGCGACAAAGCCGCCGAAGCCGGGAATCACCACACAATCATAAAGATGCAATAAATCCTCCGTATATGATATAAACCTGCGCATAGTATTACAAAACTAAAATAAAAAACCGAATTTTCCAACCGATAAGTTTATAAAATTTCAACGTGCTCGCAATAATCACAGCAGCAATCCTCCACTCTTAAACGAATCTCATTACGGACGGCAAATTCCCATCGACGATAAAATCGTCTTCCGCCATCGTAGGGGATTCGGGACGGTACGAACGAAAATACCGTAGCTATACCGTTCCCGGACCTCCCTCCGGACACGTATCCCGAGAACCGTCGGTTCCGCAAATCACATGCATATGTCAATGTCCCGTTTCGGAAATATAGCCGAAAGGATGGAGGTGCCGTAAAAAAGGCCGCATCATCCGTCTTATATTAAAACGAATCGGTTATCTTTGTGAGGATTTATAAACCTAAAAAACCGAAATCATGAAAATAATCGTAACGGGAGGATGCGGATATATAGGTTCCCATACGGTGGTGGAACTCCAAAAATGCGGATACGAAACGGTGATAGCCGATAATCTTTGTAATTCCGGAGCGGAAGTTTTAAACGGAATTGCGAAAATAACCGGAATAAAACCGGAATTCCACAACATCGACCTTACGGATAAACAAGCCGCATCGGATTTTTTCAAAGCCCATGCGGATGCTGCGGCCGTAATCCATTTTGCCGCTCTAAAAGCCGTAGGGGAATCGGTATTCAAACCTATGGATTATTACTATAACAATCTCAATTCCCTTATCCGGGTTATCGAAGGAATGCGGGAAAACGGAATAAAGAACATCGTATTTTCGTCCTCGTGCACCGTATACGGACAGGCCGAGCAATTGCCGGTAACCGAATCCACTCCCCGCAAACCGGCCGAATCTCCTTACGGAAACACCAAAGGAGTATGCGAAGACATATTGAGGGATGCCGCAATCGCATATCCCGAACTCAAAACCCTGGCATTAAGGTATTTCAATCCCATCGGAGCCCATCCTTCCGCAGAGATAGGAGAACTTCCCAACGGAATACCCAATAACCTCATTCCTTATCTTACGCAAACCGTAGCCGGCATACGCAAGGAACTCAGCGTATTCGGCAACGACTACAATACGCCCGACGGCTCCCCTATCCGCGACTATATCGACATCACCGATTTGGCAAAAGCTCATATAGCCGGTATAGAAAGACTCATAAACGGGAAAAACAAAGCCGCCTACGAATATTTCAACATAGGAACGGGAAAAGGTTTGTCCGTACTCGAAATCATTCGGGCTTTTGAAAGAGCCACCGGAAAAAAAGTCAACTATAAGATAACGGAAAGACGAGCCGGAGATATAGAAAAAATATGGGCGGATACCTCATTAGCCAACAAAGAATTGGATTGGAAGGCCGTAACTCCCATAGAAGAGACCTTGGCCAATGCTTGGAAATGGCAAGAAAAAATCACTCCTTCCTCCCTTTAAGCAAGTTAAAAAACCCGAAATTTTGACGCCAAAGCTTTTTTTCATAATTTTGCGGCCTGAAAATTAATAATCTAAAGTAGAGATATGGCAACAACAGCTGATTTCAGAAACGGTTTATGCATCCATTTTAAGGATGATTTATACACCATCGTACAATTTCAACACGTAAAACCCGGAAAAGGTCCCGCTTTCGTACGTACCAAACTAAGAAACGTAAAAACCGGAAGAGTCATCGAAAACACCTTCACTTCCGGAATTAAAATCGACGTAGCGCGTATAGAACGCCGCCCCTATCAATTCCTCTATAAAGACGGGGAAAGTTTCGTGCTCATGCATACCGAGAACTACGAACAAATCAATGTACCTGCCGAACAAATAAACGCTCCTCAATTCCTCAAAGAAGGAGATGCGTTAGAAGTGGTTTTTCATGCGGAAACGGAGACCCTGCTTTATGCGGAACTCATGCCCAACGTCGTATTGGAAGTAACTTATACGGAACCGGGGTTGAAGGGAGACACGGCCTCTTCCACGGCTCTTAAGGCCGCCGAAGTGGAAACCGGAGCCAGAGTAATGGTGCCCTTATTCGTCGAAATAGGAGAAAAAATACGAATAGACACCAATAGCGGAGAATACATCGAAAGAGTACGCGAATAGAAAAACCGTTAAATCATAATCACATAAAACAACTCGAAATGAAAAAATTACTCGTCTGCGGCATGATTATTTGTTGTGCGCTATTTGCAAAAGCACAAAATCCCCAAGACACCACATGGAAATACGGAGGAGTATTCGCCGTCAACCTCTCACAGGTAAGTTTGAGCAATTGG
This sequence comes from Marinifilaceae bacterium, assembly GCA_041846495.1. Lineage (GTDB taxonomy): Bacteria > Bacteroidota > Bacteroidia > Bacteroidales > Marinifilaceae > JBGZEX01. The sequence goes on along the minus strand of JBGZEX010000004.1, from coordinate 62,262 downwards.
TCGGCCGGCGGACAAAACACCGTCTCTTTCGACTTCATGATGAATTACGACATCAATTATAAATTCGAAAAAAGGATGTGGCTCAACCGCTTCGAATTCGGTTACGGCTTGAATAAAACCAAAAATGAAGGTACGAAAAAGACCAACGACCGCCTCTACATATCTTCAAACTACGGTTATAAAATCGCCCCGAAATGGTATATGAGCGTATTATCCACATTCAACACCCAATTTGCCAAAGGTTTCAACTATCCTAAAAAAGACGGGGATATGCATATATCCAAATTCATGGCTCCCGGCTATCTATCCGTGGGTACGGGTTTTACCTGGATACCCAATACATGGCTTACCGCATCCTTTTCTCCCGCCGCCTGGAGAGGAATATTCGTAACGGATTCCTATCTTTCCGACTTAGGCGCTTTCGGAGTTAAGAAAGGTAAAAAGCTGAAATCGGAATTCGGCGGTCAAGTCAAATTCGAAGCCAAGAAGGAAATCCTGCCCAATATGAAACTGTATTCCCGCTTAGAACTATTCTCCGATTATTTGGATAAACCTCAGAATATCGACATCTTATGGGATGTACAGTTGAATATGCAAATCAATAAATGGGTATCCGCAAATATTGCGACCAACCTTTTATACGACCATAACACCAAAATGGAAACGAACGATTCGGGAACCGTAAAAGGTGCGAAAGTACAGTTCAAAGAAGTGTTGAGTATAGGAATACAATTCCAAATATGAAAATACGGGGCGGACAAAAAATCCGCCCTTTTATTTTCCGGTATTTCACAACCGCTCCAAAAAATCGCATATGACTTTTACCGCTCCGTCGGCTCCGCAAAGGGAAGAATTAATGCACAAATCGTAAGCCGAAGCATCTCCCCATTTTTTATCGGTATAATAATTATAATAATCCCCTCTCTTTTTATCCATTTTTTCCAGTATCTCCCGGGCCTCCTTGGGATTATTCGTGCGGTGCCGTTCCATAACCCTCTCAATCCTGTCCTCGAACGAAGCCGTAATGAATATGCGTAAAAGCGGTATGTCCCGAAGGATATAATCGGCACAACGTCCCACGATAAGACAAGGCTCGGCGGATGCGATTTTTTTTATCACTTCCGACTGTATTTTGAAAAGCGATTCATTGGAAAGATAGTCGTTGAGCGGAAATATGGAACTGCTGACAAGATAGCCCGTCGCGATGGCGGACAAAAGCGTCCGAGATACTTTTTCATCGACTTTTTCAAAAAATTCATCCCCGATTCCGCTCTCTTCCGATGCCATACGAATCAGTTCCTTATCGTAAAAAGGTATTCCCAAAAAATCGGCTACTTTCTTCCCTATCATTCTCCCCCCGCTACAATACTGACGTCCGAGAGTAATGATGCGTTTTGTTTTCATATATATTCTTTTTTAGGTTATTCCCAGTCTCCTCCGTCCCGAATTATCGCCTCCATCTTTTCGACGGCATCTTCTTCAGGTATGTTTTTCAATACGAGTTTCCCTTTTTTATACAAACTTATCCTTCCCTTTCCGGCTCCCACATATCCGTAATCGGCATCTCCCATTTCTCCGGGACCGTTTACGATACAACCCATTACCGCTATCTTCAACTTTCTCAGATGTCCGAATCGCTTCTTCACCCGAGCGACCGCATCCTGCAAATCGAAAAGCGTACGTCCGCATCCCGGACAGCTGACGAATTCGGTTTTATAACGCTTCAAGCCTACCGACTGAAAAATATTCCGGGACAGAGAAAGTCCCGAACAAAGGGATATTTTCTTATGGGCGCCCACCCATAATCCGGAAGCCAATCTGTCGGCAAAAATACCGCCTATATGTGCGGCCACCGCCATATATACGTCCTCTTCCCCCGATAATTCGGGGGAGGATATATCCGCTTTCAACACAACGGCATTCGTAAGCCCTTCCCGTCTGAGACGGCAAATCATCTCCTTGAAAATATGATAATTCAAGGGGGGAGCAAGCACGATTACCGCATCGGAATCGGCTTTCAGCTTAGCCGTGAGAGCGGGACTGATATCTTTCTTATCTCTTATTTCCACATAAGCTCCCGTCCATGTATCCGCTTCCTCCGTATAACGCAAGCTCCCATACAAGGGAACTGCATTGCGGTTATAAACATGAGCGGTATCGATAATATCGCAAGGCACCACCACCTTGGTTTCCCCGGGCAATTTGGAAAGTTCCGGTCCCAATGCTCCGGTAAACACCGCTTCCGGAGCATATATTCCGGCCACCAGCCTTTCGCCGTAAACCGGATCGCTTTCGTTCCGCATGTCGAACCCCAATCCGGCAGTCACTCCGTCGTCGATTACTTCGCAAGCCGATATGTCCCCTACGACAAAAGCCGGATGCCCATCTTCGCATAAATCGGAATAAGAACGTCCGTATGCCGGCCGTGTCAGCTCTATCAATCTCAAAGCCACAGGTATTTCCTTTTCCGGAGCTTCGGTAAGCGAAACTCTTACGGTATCCCCTATGCCTTCATTCAGAAGAGTACCTATCCCTATGGCGGAGCGTATCCTCCCGTCCTCTCCCTCTCCCGCTTCGGTTACCCCTAAATGAAGGGGATAATTCATCGTCTCCTTTTCCATAGCGCATACGAGCAATCGCACAGCCTTAATCATAACTCTGCAATCGCTGGATTTCAGCGAAATAACCACATTGTCAAAATCCTCCGCTTTGCAAAAGCGCAAATATTCCATAGTGGCTTCCACCATTCCCTCCGGGGTATCTCCGAAACGGGCCGTAATCCGGCCGGAAAGAGAACCGTGGTTGGTACCTATGCGCAAGGCCTTTCCTCCCGCCTTGCATATACGAATGAGTTCCCCGATTTTAACCCCTATGCGTTCGAGTTCCCGAGCATATTCCGATTCGTCGTACTCCTTTCTGCCTCCTACGAAATTACCCGGATTAATCCTTACCTTATCCGCATACAAAGCCGCCGTCATTGCAGCCTGAGGCATAAAATGAATGTCCGCACACAAAGGAATGTCGTATCCGTCCGCTCTAAGCCCTGCCTTTATATTCCGAATATTCTCAGCCTCTTTCACGCCTTGGGCCGTTATACGCACCATTTCTCCTCCGGCATCCGCAATCCGCTCGGCCTGTTCGATACAAGCCTTCGTATCCAAGGTATCGGTATTCAGCATGGATTGTACGAGTATGGGACTACCGGAAGAAATAACCTTATTGCCTATGCGAACCTCAATCGTATGTCTTCTAACTTTCTCAATCATCATCTTGTAACAGGAAACGAAATCCCTTAAATCCGGATTTTCAACGGAGTTTTAATCTTTTGCCGTTCTTATCGTTTCAACAAATGTACAGGATTATTTTTCAATAACCGCATGGAAATATCGATTTTTAACGTTATTTTTGTCAATAAGGAATCGTAATAAGGATTAAAATGACAGATAAACTTACAATATTCAACACGATGAGCCGGCAAAAAGAAGTATTCGAACCCCTGAATCCTCCTTTTGTCGGACTATACGTATGCGGCCCGACCGTATACGGGGATGCCCATCTCGGACATGCACGCGCTGCAATAACCTTCGATACGCTTTTTCGCTATCTTACCTATTGCGGCTATAAAGTAAGATACGTACGCAATATTACCGACGTGGGGCATATGACGGGCGACACGGACGAAGGAGAAGACAAAATCGGGAAAAAAGCCGTTCTCGAAAAACTCGAGCCCATGGAAGTCGTTCAAAAATACACCAACAGGTATCACCGCAATATGAGGGATTTGAACACCCTTCCTCCAAGTATTGAGCCGAGCGCATCGGGACATATAATCGAACAACAGGAAATGGTGACCGAAATTCTCCGCAACGGATATGCCTACGAAGCGAACGGGAGCATATATTTTGACGTAAATGCCTATAACCGGAGATACGAATACGGGAAATTATCCGGCCGGAAGATCGAGGAATTGATTGCCAATACCCGGCAATTGGAGGGACAGGAAGAAAAAAGGAATCCTTACGATTTCGCCTTGTGGAAAAAGGCAAATCCCGAACACATTATGAAATGGAAATCCCCGTGGGGCGAAGGATTTCCGGGATGGCATCTCGAATGCTCCTGTATGAGCCAAAAATACTTAGGCTCCACCTTCGATATACACGGAGGAGGATTGGACCTCCAATTCCCTCATCACGAATGCGAAATTGCACAAAGCACCGCCTCCCTCGGGCATGAATCCGTAAAATACTGGATGCATAATAATATGGTGACCGTAAAAGGGCAAAAAATGGGAAAATCCATCGGCAACTTCATCACCTTGGACGAACTTTTCTCCGGACAGAACTCCGTCCTCGATCAGGCTTATTCCCCGATGACCGTGCGCTTCTTCATTTTACAGGCGCATTACAGAAGCCCTTTAGACTTTTCAAACGAAGCGCTTAAAGCGGCGGAAAAAGGATACGAACGTTTGATGCAAGCCATGGAAACTCTTAACGAAATAAAGCCCCAAACGGAAGGAAATGCGAATTTCCACCCTTTGATCGACTCTTGTTTCGAAGCTTTGAACGACGATTTGAACACCCCCGTACTCATAGCCCGGCTCTTCGATGCGGTACGCATCATCAATAACCTGAAAACCGGAAGCGAATCCGTAAACAGGGAGGAATTGGAGTATGCCCGAAAGGAGTTCAACAGCATCGTATACGACATTTTAGGTTTGAAAAACGAAATGAAAACAGAAACGGGAGGCGAAAAACTTAAGGAATTGGTGGAAGCGATGATGGAGATCCGTCAAAATGCAAAAAAGAATAAGGAATGGAATATATCCGATAAAATACGGGAAGGCTTCGAAAAAGCCGGCATCAGCGTTAAAGACACGAAAGACGGCTATGAATGGGAAATAAAATAACAAAAAATCCAACGGAAACTATGTTCAAATTTTCGACATTCGGTTTCTTTATTTGTTTTCTGAATGTTTTTTTTTCTTGCGGAAACAGCACGGGAAATAAAAACAAGGGGGAAAAAACATCTTCCCCCCAAACCCAAATACATATCAAAAGCATAAAAATTCTCAGTCCGCAAAATAATACCGCATTGAGATTCAACGACGTATTGAAAATCGCCTACCAAACGGCCCAAGAGTATCCTGCGGATTCCATAAAAGTATTCCTGAACGGCAAAGGATTAAAATACACCCGTTTGGAACCCGGTGAAATACAAATAAAAATCCCCGAATACAAAACGGGAAAACTCATACTCAAACTCCATGCCTATCACAAAGACGGAAAGGAAAGCAGCAACTCCTGCAGTTTGAACATATTACCCGACACCAAACCCATACGCCTGAATTACAACATCATAAAGGAATACCCCCACGATAAAAAAGCATATACTCAAGGACTCGTATACCATGAAGATTTCATATACGAGGGCACGGGGTTAAGAGACGGGCTGTCGTCTTTAAGAAAATTGGATATAAAAACCGGAAAAGTCATTTCCATTCTCAATCTTGACAAAGAATACTTCGGGGAAGGAATAACCATTTACAAAAACCGCATATACCAACTCACATGGACTTCCCGCAAAGGATTCATATACGAAATCGAAAATTTTTCCCTGATTTCCACATTCGGTTATCCCACGGAAGGATGGGGACTTACGACTATGGACGAGGAATTGGTTATGAGCGACGGAAGCAACAGTCTCCACTTTATAGAACCCGAAAGTTTTTTTATAAAACGTTCCATTCAGGTATTCGATTACGAAGGGCCTGTAAATTCCATTAACGAATTGGAATATGCAGACGGCCTTATTTGGGCCAATATATGGTTGAAAGATAAAATCATCGCCATCGACCCCCATTCCGGAGCCGTGGTCAAGGAAATCGATTTTTCATCCTTACTCACGAAAAAAGAACGAAAAAAAATGGATATTCAAGACGATGTTTTAAACGGGATTGCCTATAATTACAAGAAAAAAACCTTTTATATAACCGGGAAAAGATGGCCTAAATTATTCGAAATCGATATTATACAAAAAGATACGGAAAAATGAGTGAAATACAGGCCATAAAACAAAGATTCGAAATTATCGGAAACGCATCCGACTTGAACCGGGCCCTCGATATCGCCCGTCAGGTAGCCCCTACGGATTTATCGGTACTTATAACCGGAGAAAGCGGAGTCGGAAAAGAAGTATTTCCGCGCATCATCCATAGTTTCAGTAAACGAAAACACGCCCAATACATTGCCGTAAACTGCGGAGCCATCCCGGAAGGTACTATCGATTCGGAATTATTCGGACATGAAAAAGGGTCTTTTACCGGAGCCTTGTCCGAACGTAAAGGATATTTCGAAGTAACCGACAAAGGCACCATATTCTTAGACGAAATCGGAGAACTTCCTCTGCCTACGCAAGCCCGACTTTTAAGAGTTTTGGAAAGCGGCGAATTTATGCGGGTAGGATCTTCCAAAGTACAGAAAACCGACGTCCGAATTATTGCAGCTACCAACGTAGACCTTCCGGAAGCCATAAAAAACGGAAAATTCCGGGAAGACCTCTACTATCGGCTGAATACGATTCCCATACGTATCCCGGCTATCCGGGAACGCAAAGAAGACATCCCTCTCCTTTTCAGAAAATTCGCATCCGATTTTGCAGAGAGATACCGTATGCCTGCATTGAAATTGGATGAAGAAGCCGTAAAAATCCTTATGGATTACCGCTGGCCGGGCAATGTCCGCCAACTGAAAAACATAACCGAACAAATGTCCATTATCGAGAAAGAACGGATTATAAATGCCGACACCCTGAAAAAATATATCCCTTTCGACGAACATCCTCTGCCCATGTTGATAGGGAAAAACGAAAATACCGACAAATCCTTCGCTTCCGAAAGAGAGATATTATATACCATACTCTTCGATATGAAAAAGGATATGAACGATCTCAAACGCATAGTATACGATATCATCGACAAAGGGAAGGATACGCATCCCGACCTCAATCCCCGAACCTCCGTCGTATTGAGAAAACTATATGAAGAAAGCAATGTTTTATCTAAAAAAGACATAAAACCGGAACATATGGAAATAAACGACGATACAGAAACCGAAGATGCGATGGCGGCCATTATAGAAGAATCCTTTTCATTGGAAGAAAAAGAAAAAGAAATGATTGTAAAAGCTTTGGAAAAAAATACCGGAAAAAGAAAAAAAACAGCCGAAGATTTGGGCATATCGGAACGAACGCTGTATCGCAAACTCAAACAATATAATATCGATTAAAACATATGAAAAAAAAATTCGGAAATATCATTATCCATGCACTGATTTTCAATATTTTAATCGGGTGCGGATTGGCAAAAATCCAATATTCCGCAAGCGGAGCATCCATTTCTCCGGCAGTGAAAACCTATTCCATCGAACAATTTCCCAATAAAGCTCTGCAAGTAGATCCCGACCTCAGCAATAACTTCTACCATGCCCTTAACAAATACATACGGGGAAATACGGGTTTGAACGAAATGACCAATAATAACGGAGACATCCGTTTTGAAGGAGAAATTACGGGTTATAGTTTCCGACCGGTCAATATAAAAAGCAACGAAGAGGCGAATGCCAACCGTCTCACCATCGAAATCCGGGTAAAATTTACAAATACCCTTGACGAAAAAAACAATTTCGACCAAAAATTCTCCCATTATGCGGACTACTCCATAGACGAAGATTTCAATGCCGTAAAAGAAGCCAAGACCAAGGAAATATTGGATAAAATCATCGAGGACATCTATAATAAAGCTTTCGTAAACTGGTGATTATGGACAGTATCGAAGAAAAAATTACGAACTGGATAAAAAATCCGGAAACCATCACTCAAAAAGATTCGGAAGAAATTCCGGCTCTTATCCGAAAATATCCTTATTTCGAACCGCTCCATCTGCTCTACATAAAAACCAATATCGACAAGCCCGAAATAAACGAAATCATAAAACGGCACGGCATATATATTTCAAACCGTAAAAAAAGCTATCGATTCATTTACGACAAACCGGAAATCCCGGAAAAAATTTCTTTCTACTATACCGGTACGCTCGGGAAAGACAATAAAGCATATCGTATAAACGAATATTTTCCGGAAGAAAATCCGGAACTGCCGATTTGCGAACTCATAAAGAGAATAGGGGGAAACGAAACTTCGCAAAAAGTCGACGAAAATAAAAATACGGAAGGAATATTCACCGAAACCTTAGCCAGGATTTATATAAAACAAGGTTTGTATGAAAAAGCTCTCGCAACTTATTTCAAGTTAATGTTGAAATTTCCGGAAAAAAGTTATTACTTTGCAGACCAGATAGAATTTTTAAAAAATAAGATCAATAATAACTCCTAATTATGTACAGCGTATTATCCGTTTTGATTTTTATCGTCTGCATACTTTTAATTTTAATTGTTTTGGTGCAGAACTCCAAAGGAGGAGGATTGGCCTCGTCTTTTTCTTCCTCGAATCAAATTATGGGCGTAAGGAAAACGACCGACTTCCTCGAAAAAGCTACCTGGACATTGGCAATCGCTCTGTTTTTATTCTGCGTTTCGGCCACCTTTTTTATTCCTAAAAAAGAGGCTGCGCAATCGGCTATACAGGATAAAATGGAAAATATCGTAACCGACCGGGACCTTCCCGTAAATGATTTCTCCATAACGGAAGGCTCCGAATCCTCGAAAACGACCGAGGCCAAAGAGCAGGAAGCAAAATGAAATCTCTTCCGATAGCGGATAAACAAAGCCTCTCCGATCGGAGAAATCGACGAAGTCTAAATTTCGGAAAAATCCCCGACATAAAACCGGGGATTTTTTTGATAAAAGATGTCAGTATGTCAGAATTACTGACATTTTCTATTTTGGCACAAAAAATGCATATATGAGTATCGTTCGCCGAATAAGAACGACCGGAAAATATCCGGCAAAAGATTAAAATATTAACATTAATAAATTAAAACATTATGGCATTAAAAACCGTACTCAACAAAGTGATTGTCGAACCCGTAGAAGTTGAAACGAAAACGGCAAGCGGCATTATCATTCCGGATTCCGCAAAGGAAAAACCCCAAAAAGGCATTATCATCGCAACGGGCGGAGGGAAAAAAGACGAACCCATGGAATTAAAAGTAGGGGATACCGTTTTATTCGGTAAATATTCCGGTACGGAAATTCATATCGACGATAAAAAATATCTCGTAATGAATCAATCCGATATTATGGTTATTCTATAAAAAACAATCCTAAAAATAAAACGATATGGCAAAAGAAATAAAATTTAATATTGAAGCGAGAGATCTTTTAAAACAAGGTGTCGACGAATTATCCAATGCTGTAAAAATCACGCTCGGTCCCAAAGGCCGCAATGTGGTTATAGAAAAGAAATTCGGAGCACCTCATATCACCAAAGACGGAGTGACGGTAGCCAAGGAAATCGAATTCTCGGATTCTTATAAAAATATGGGAGCCCAACTGGTTAAGGAAGTGGCTTCAAAGACGGGAGACGATGCGGGAGACGGAACCACCACCGCTACGATTTTAGCACAAAGCATTATCAATGTAGGTCTTAAAAACGTTACGGCGGGAGCAAACCCCATGGAACTCAAAAGAGGTATCGACAAGGCGGTAAAACTCATCGTCGAAAATCTCGAAGCACAAAAAGAAGACGTAGGGGAAAACTACGAAAAGATACGTCAAATCGCCCGTGTATCGGCTAACGGAGACGATTCCATAGGTGCTCTCATCGCACAGGCCATGGAGAAAGTGAAGAAAGAAGGCGTCATCACCGTCGAAGAGGCCAAAGGTATCGAAACCGAAGTGAAAATCGTAGAAGGAATGCAATTCGACAGAGGCTATATATCTCCTTATTTCGTTACCGACAGCGAAAAGATGAATGCCGAATTCGAAAATCCCTACGTACTTTTATACGATAAAAAGATTTCTACGATGAAGGAACTCATGCCCGTATTGGAACCGGTGGCTCAATCCGGACGGGCATTGGTTATCGTAGCCGAAGATGTGGAAAGCGAAGCTTTGGCCACTCTCGTAGTCAACCGTTTGAGAGGCTCTCTCAAGATTGCGGCCGTAAAAGCTCCCGGCTTCGGAGACCGTCGCAAGGAGATGCTGGAAGATATAGCCATTCTTACGGGCGGCGTGGTAATCACCGAAGACAAGGGACTTAAATTGGAGAATGCCACGATGGAAATGTTGGGACGTGCCGAAAAAATCACCATCGATAAGGAAAATACCACCATCGTAAACGGAGCCGGCGACAAAGAAGCCATCGCCAACCGGATTTCACAAATCCGCAAACTGATTGAGAATTCCACTTCCGACTACGACAAGGAAAAACTTCAGGAAAGACTTGCCAAATTGGCAGGCGGGGTTGCTGTGCTTTACGTAGGAGCGGCATCCGAAATAGAGATGAAAGAGAAGAAAGACCGGGTGGACGACGCATTGAGCGCAACCCGTGCGGCCATAGAGGAAGGGACTCTGCCCGGAGGCGGCGTAGCCTACATCCGTGCACAAAAAGTATTGGAAGGCGTAAAGGGAGAAACGGATGATGAAACCTTAGGTATAGAAATCGTAAAACGCGCAATCGAGGAACCTCTCCGTCAAATCGCCATCAATGCGGGCGTGGAAGGTGCCGTTATCACCAATAAGGTAAAAGAAGGAAGCAAGGATTTCGGATATAATGCCCGTACCAATAAATTCGAAAACCTAAGAGAAGCCGGAGTCATCGATCCTAAGAAAGTGACGCGCGTAGCTCTTGAAAATGCGGCTTCCATCGCAGGAATGTTCCTTACGACGGAATGCGTATTGGTGGAAGAAAAGAAAGAAAACGAAAATCCGGCAATGCCCCCCATGGGAGGAGGAATGCCCGGAATGATGTAATCATCGCAGCTACCTGAAAAAAGGCCGGTATTCGACCTGCAACCCCGAAAGTTTTCTGTCTAACTTTCGGGGTTTTGTTATATCGAAAAAAAGACGGCCTTTTTTATTAGCAATCCGTCCGAAAATCATTTGCTCACCACTTCGAAATCACGCCTTATCGTATTCCCGTCCTCATCCGTAACGGAAACCCGATGGGAACCGTAATCGAGGGCAAAAGAAAATTGATGTATTCCCCCGGTTTTACCCATGAATCTCCCGTCGATATACCAGTAAAGAGTTGCATCGGGTCTTCGGTGAGCAACGGCAAATACGGGAGTTTCTTTCTTTTTTTCAAAATCCCGGGGTACGAATATCTTCAATCCCGGATAAGGATATATGAATTCCATAACCTCTTCATGCTCGGGTTTGCAATCCGGACGCCAAGGGGGCAATTTCTTATAATCCCCATGGGATTTCACATAATACCATTCCTCAGAGGGAGAAAGACAAAACCAGGGTTTCATCCGGATATCCGATACGGCAACCCTGTCGGAATTCACCCTCCATTTTCCGGAAGTATCGAGGGCTATCAGTTTATGATAAGGACATGGAACCACTCTATTCCCACGCATGCACACCGAGAGCGTATCCCTATCCGGACATATGGGAGAAGCCGTAAACCCGCTATGCCGGCAAACTACAGCCGTACGCATCTCTTCCTCCGGTTTCACAAACCGATGTTTCACGGGAAGCAGAGAAGCCGTTTCGAACAGAATGGGAGCAGCCGTACGAACCCCAACGAGCCCGGGACGTCCTTCCCCGCTTGCATTCCCCACCCATACGCCCACAACCCAGTCCGCATTGACGCCTACGGCCCATGCATCCCGAAAACCGTAACTCGTTCCGGTTTTCCAGGCCAAATCCATACGGGAAGCAAAAACTTTCCATCCCGATTCCATATCCGGACGCTCCACGTTTTCCAATGCCTTAAGGGTAAACCACAGGGCGGATGCCGAAATCGGAGGTTCCCGACTTACGGAAACCGCACGCTCCTCTTCCCCTATCGTATCCCATAATTTCAATCCTCTGTAGGAAGTCTCCGTATAATCCCCGTCCCTCTCCGCATAATCCCTTAAAACGGAAGCAAAACCCCGATACATATTGCATAAGTCCCAAAGACTCACTTCCGCTCCTCCCAATATAAGACTCAAACCGTAATGTTCCGCATCCCGGTCCAGCGTAGTTATCCCCAAGAGTTTAAGTTCGTCGTAAAAACGATGATAATCGTAATCTTTCAACATCCTTAAAAAAGGGATATTCAAAGAAGAAGCCAGTGCGGAAGAGGCCGGCACCACTCCCCTATAATCGTGATTGAAATTAGCCGGCGAATAGCTCCCGTAGCGGGTCGGGATATCGGATACGATGCTATGGGGCAAAATAATGCCTTTATCCAACATAAGAGCATATAAAGCCGGTTTTAGAATACTTCCGGAACTTCTTCGGGAACGAACGATATCCACCATATTTCCGCTGCTTCCGGGCAGAGGCGGCGCATTTCCCACATAAGCTCTGACTTTCCCCGACCCGACTTCCGCAACGACTACCGCAGCATTGTATATGTATCCGCCGCTCAACATCTTCATATGCCGCTCGACGATATCGGCTACGGAACGTTGAAGTTCGGTATCGATAAACGTAGGACAGACCTCCCCTTCGTGCTCGTTCAAGGCATTATCCATAATATGCGTGGAAATCAAAGGGAATTCATGCAAACGTTCGGGCAGGGGTTCGTTTACCGCCAAGCGGTAATCTTCCTCGCTCATCAATCCCTTTCTGTAAATTTTAAGCAATAATTTATTCCGCTTGACTTTTACCGCCCGGGTATGTCTACCCGGGAAAAGCAAGGCCGGGGCATTGGGCAATACGGCAAGTAAAGCCGCTTCTCCCCAACTCAACCATTCGGGCCGTTTCCCGAAATATTTAAGAGAAGCGGCCCTAAGTCCTACGATATTCCTTCCGAAAGGAGCATGAGCCGCATACAAGGCAAGAATTTCCGATTTCGTACAGGAAGATTCCAAACGGAGGCTCAATACGATTTCCTTGAATTTTTCCCACAAGGTACGGGGAGGATTCCCTTTAGACAATCGGATGACCTGCATGGTGAGCGTACTTCCTCCGCTCAGTATTTTCCCGCTTTTAAGATTCATATACAAAGCCCTGCCCAAAGCCGCCACATCCACTCCCGGATGAAATAAAAACCGGGAGTCTTCGTATGTAATCACCGCCTGCACATAATTCAAAGGAAGTCCGTTTCGGGGAGGAAAACGAAATTGCCCGTCGGAAGCCACTTTTACGCCTATAACTTCGGATTTCCCATCCAAAATCACCGTAGAGTAAGGAAGATCGAATAGCGGACGGGATAAAAGCATATACCATACCCCAAGAACGGCAACCACTCCCGCGACAACAGTCCAAGATGAAAAATTTCCTTTTATCATAATCCGAAGCCCCTATCCGTTCAATCGACAACGGATAAGCCTGCAATCATTTAAATAAGGAATCCACGAATTCTTCCCTGTCGAATAATTGAAGGTTCTCTATTTTCTCTCCTACCCCTATATATTTGACCGGTATACGAAATTGATCGGATATCCCGATAACCACTCCCCCTTTAGCCGTTCCGTCGAGTTTGGTTATGGCAAGAGCATTCACTTCGGTCGCTTTAGTGAATTGCTTGGCCTGTTCATAAGCATTTTGTCCGGTAGAACCGTCCAATACGAGCAATACTTCATGGGGAGCATCCGGATATATCTTCTTCATTACGTTCTTTATCTTCGTCAATTCGTTCATCAAATTGATTTTATTATGAAGCCGGCCTGCCGTATCGATAATAACCACATCAGCTCCCGTAGCTTTTGCTTTCTGGAGGGTATCAAAAGCGACGGATGCCGGATCCGCTCCCATCCCCTGTTTGACTACGGGGACGCCCACGCGTTCGGCCCAAACCGCAATCTGTTCGACGGCCGCAGCCCTGAAGGTATCGGCAGCTCCGAGGATGACGGACTTGCCGGACTGTTTAAAGCGATAAGCCAATTTCCCTATAGTGGTCGTCTTACCCACCCCGTTCACTCCGACAACCATAATCACATAAGGTCCGATTCCGGAAGGCAAATCGAAAGAAGCTTCTCCGGCTCGATTTCCTTCCATAAGCAAAGCCGTGATTTCTTCTTTAAGAACTTTATTCAATTCACTTACATTCATATACTTATCCCTGCGCACCCTATCTTCGATACGTTTAATAATACGTAAAGTGGTGTCCACTCCTACATCCGACCCGATCAACACCTCTTCAAGATTATCGAGAACATCTTCGTCGACATGAGATTTACCGACGACAGCACGCGAAAGTTTTTTAAATACACTCTCTTTGGTCTTAGACAATCCTTTATCAAGGTCTTCTTTTTGAGATTTTCCGAACAATCCGAATAATGCCATCCGATGAATAATTTAAATCGATACAATCCATGACAAATTTAAAAATTATTTCATTATATCCGCAAATTTCCCCGATATATCGGAATATAATCCTACGATACGGGAATTAGCACGATTTTTGATATAAATTTCGTAAACTTATCGGCAATTTCCGATAAAACGATTAAAACCGATTTATGAAAAACAATCCCATTATTCTCGCACTTATATTTCTGCTGGTATACGGATGTGCATCCGTAGCCATAACCGGACGCAAACAACTGATGCTGGTAAGCGACGAAGAAGTACTCAGTCTCAGTAAGCAAAGTTTCAATTCCTATATGAAAAAAGCAAAGATATCGACAAATGCCGCCAATAATAAAACGGTAAGCGAAGTAGGACGACGCATAGCACATGCCGTAGAAACATTCCTCCGCCAAAACGGCAAAGAAGCCGACATCAAAAATTTCCATTGGGAATTTCATCTCGTTCAAGATCCTTCAGCCAATGCTTTTTGCATGCCGGGCGGAAAAATCGTCGTAAACGAAGGACTCTTGAAAATTGCTGGAACTCCCGACGAACTGGCCGTCGTATTGGGGCATGAAATAGCCCATGCCGTAGCTAAGCATTCGGCCGAACGCATCAGTCAGCAGATAGTAGCGGAATACGGAGGACAGATTCTGGGTGCGATTATGCAAGAACAATCGAGTACGGCCAAGGTCCTCGCTCAACAAGTATACGGTTTAGGGGCACAATTCGGCGTAATGCTCCCCTATTCCCGCATTAACGAATACGAAGCCGACCACTTGGGTTTGATTTTTGCAGCCATGGCCGGATACGATCCCAGGGTAGCCATCGAATTCTGGAAGAAAATGGCTGCTTCCGGAGGAGGCGAAGGCTGGGAATTCGCAAGCACCCACCCGAGCAATGCGAATCGTATCGCCAAACTCAAGGAAATCATGCCGGAAGCCCTCAAATACAAGAAAAAAACCGGAGCTTTCCGTTACGAAAGACAATTCTAAAAAACGAGTCTCACCGCATCCGATACTTTGGAAACGGGCAGAATTTCCACACCCGGAAAAGAACGGGATATGCTCTTTTTATTTCCGAAAGGGATAAAAATCCGTTTAAATCCCAATTTACAAGCTTCCGCTATACGTTGCTCTATGCGACTCACCGCCCGTATTTCTCCGGACAGGCCCACTTCCCCCACAAAAACGGAATCCCTACCTACCGCCGTATCCATATTGGAGGATAATACGGCCATAGCCACTGCCATATCCAAGGCCGGATCTCCGACTTTTATACCTCCCGCCATATTCAAAAATACATCCTTGGCTGCAAGTCTGAAACCTACGCGTTTTTCCAAAACCGCAAGCAACATATTCAATCTTCTGGTATCGAATCCCGTTGCGGAGCGCTGAGGAGTGCCGTAAACGGCCGTGCTTACCAAGGCCTGTACCTCCAACAATATCGGACGTATCCCCTCTATCGGGGCTCCTACGATCACCCCGCTAAGATCTTCCGTTCTGTTATAAATCAAAAACTCCGAAGGATCGGACACCTGCCGGAGTCCCGTATCCGTCATTTCGTATATTCCTATTTCGGAAGTAGAGCCGAATCTGTTCTTTACGGCTCTGAGAATACGGTATAAATGCTGTTGATCTCCTTCGAATTGAAGGACGGTATCCACCATATGCTCCAATATTTTCGGACCGGCGATACTCCCTTCTTTGGTTATATGTCCGATTATAATCACGGCCATTCCCCTTTCCTTGGCAATCTTCAAAACAGCCGAAGCGGATTCTCTTATTTGGGTAATGCTTCCGGCCATGGCATCCAAGTTCTCGGAAGCCAGGGTTTGAATGGAATCTATGATAAGCACCGCCGGTTCCGCCTCCGCCACTATTTCCATGAGTTGTTCCAAAGAGACCCCCGATACGAACAAGGTGGAATCGGAAATATTCCCTATCCGCTCCGCTCGCATTTTTATCTGAGAGATACTTTCCTCTCCGGACATGTATAAAACCGGGTATTTCCTTTGACTCAAAGCAAACTGAAGCACTAAGGTAGATTTGCCTATACCCGGCTCTCCTCCCAATAAAACGATGGAACCGGGCACCAATCCTCCTCCGAGCACCCTGTTGAACTCCGCATCTCCGGTATCCAAACGACGATCTCCGTCGGAACGGACCTCGGACAATGTCAAAGGGCGTACCTTGGGTGCAAGATCGGATCGCCGTTTCGAAGCGACGACCTCTTGAGCCTCTCTAAAACTGTTCCATGAGCCGCAAACCGAACATTTCCCTACCCATTTGGACTCCCGGGCATTACAAACTTCGCAAACATATACCGTCTTAGACTTGGCCATCTTCCCTCAATAAAAGATTTCGTCGTCCTCTTCCGCCCACTTATCCGGACGGATTTCCGTCTCTTTACCATCATTCGATATCGCCTCTTGCGACATCCCGACAGGAGGAGTGAATTCTCCCCTGTCCACATCCAAGGTTTTATCCGCATAAACCTTTTTAAAGAAAAGCGCCCATATCGGTAGAGCCATACTGGCACCTTGTCCGTTGGCAAGCGTTTGAAAATGTATGGAACGGTCCTCCGCACCCACCCATACGCCTCCCACCAAACCGGGAGTAATCCCTATAAACCAACCGTCCGAATGCTGTTGTGTCGTTCCGGTTTTTCCTCCTATGGGATTTTCAAATTTATATTTATACCGTAAACGTATCCCCGTTCCTTCGTTTACCACGCTCTCCAAAAGCCGGGTCATCAGATAAGCCGTACGTTCGGTAATAACTTCCCGGGAATCCGCATGAAATTCGGCAATGACATTACCGTAACGATCTTCTATGGAAGAAACGAGCAAGGGTCTGTTATAAACACCTTTATTGGCATATATCGCATAGGCCGCAACCAATTCCTTAAGTATGATTTCGGAAGTGCCGAGGAATACGGAGGGGACCGGATCTATATAAGCGGTAATACCCATCTTACGAGCCATTACAGCTACAGCCTCCGGAGTAAACTGTTTCAACACCCAAGCCGATATGTTGTTTTCGGAATTCGCCAATCCCCAACGCAGAGAAACCATCTCTCCCGCCTTTTTTTCTCCGGAACGCGCCGACCATACATCTCCGTTCGGAAGTGTGAACATCTGGGGAACATTGGGCACCTTTTCATCCGGTGAAAATCCCTCCTGCATGGCAAGAGTATATAATATGGGTTTTATGGTGGAACCTATCTGACGTTTCCCCACACTCACCATATCGTACATAAAATAACGATAATCCGGCCCTCCCACATAAGCTTTCACCTCCCCCGAATGCGGTTCCATAACCATGAATCCGGCTCTGAAAAATGTTTTATAATGCAATATGGAGTCCATAGGGGACATTAAGGTATCCCTAAGTCCTTTCCAAGTAAAAACGGACATATTCACCGGAGATGCGAAAGACTTTAGAATATCCGAATGACTCGTACCGGCATCTTTCATCGTCCGGTAACGCTGCGAACGTTTCATTGCCTGCTCCAAAATCCTATTCACTTCTTCTTCCGATAAATCATCGGAAAAGGGGGGATGTTTTTTAGCGGTTTTCTCCGCATTGAATTTTTTCTGTACATCTCCGCTCAAATGCTCCACTACGGCCTCTTCCGCATACCGTTGCATACGGGAATCCAAAGTCGTCCGAATCTTAAGTCCGTCGACATATATATTATAAGGAGTTCCGTCGGATTTAAAATTCTTATTCGTCCACCCGCATAAAGGATCGTCCGCCCAATTCGTAGAATCCGCCACATATTTCAAACGATTTTTTTTATAATTCCGGGGATCCGGAGCGGAAGCCGTCATATATCCCCTCAAAAATTCCCTGAAATAAGTGGCATACCCTTCTTTATGTCCCACCTTTTTATATCTTATTCCCAAAGGCAAGCGGGATAAGGAATCCAATTCCCTCTTTTCCAACTTCCCGTACTTATACATTTGTCCCAAAACGACGTTCCTCCTCTTCAACGTCTGTTCGGGGCGGGATAGAGGATTGAAAAGAGAAGGATTTTTAGCCATCCCCACCAACATCGCCGCCTCCTCTTTGCGAAGAGAATCCAAGGGAGAACCGAAATATATACCGGCCGCCGAATTGATACCTACAGCCAGATTGAGAAAATCGAACTTATTCAGATACATCGCTAAAATTTCTTCTTTCGTATAGCTTTTTTCCAAACGAACGGCAATAATCCATTCCCGAAATTTTCGCAAAACCAATCTCAACCCGCTCATCCCTCCCTCTCTCGGAAAAAGCATTTTAGCCAATTGCTGCGTAATCGTACTGCCTCCTCCTGCAGAAGAGTTCCTCGTCAACATCCCCCATAAAACACGTCCCAAGCCCTTTACGTCTATTCCGCTATGTTCGTAAAATCTGACATCTTCCGTACATATAAGCGCTTCCTTCACACTCAAAGGTATATCCCGGTATTCCGCATAAATACGGTTTTCATTACCCAGATAATAACGCCCTACAATAGGTCCGTCCTGAAAATATATCTCCGTAGCGAATCTATTCCGCGGATTCTCCAATTCATCGAACGAAGGCATAAACCCCAATGCTCCCGCCGAAATAAAATGGAATAATACAAAGCATGCGAGGACAATCGAAAAAAATACCCCCCAAAACCAAAATAAAAATCTACGATAACGCTTAAACATAAAAACTACAACTTAATAAGCAAAAATACTTCAAAATTCCATATAATAAAATATAGGTATCGATATTTCTCCCCGCTTCCGGAACTCCGCCTTCTTTATTTTCAAAACAAAAACGTCGGGATGGAATCCTTTCCTAAGAAAGCCATCCCGACGTTTCGAATCCGTATTCCGTTACCTTACAAACCGGAAGGTAAAAAAAAAGGAAACGGTAAAAAAACGAAAATTTTTATTTCTTCCCTTCCTCAATAGAGAGTTTACGAAAATCTTTCAAAAGTTTTTCCAACTCGAGAGATGCTTTTCTCGCTCTTGCTCCTGCCGCTTTATTTCCTTTTTCCACCTGTAAACCGGCGTTTTCCGAGAATAAATCCCATTGTGCATTGATTTTACCTACTAATTCTTTCATAAACAGTTATTTTTAATGTTATTCGATTCAAATTTAAAATCATTTTTTGAATTGACAATAAAAAACCATTAATTTATAAGTTTGGAGCCCCTCATTTTAATTTCGGTAAGCACTTTTTTAGTATATAAAGGGAAATCGCTATTGATAATCCATCCGTAATATCCCGGTTGCTCCTCCAATACTTTGGCTACGGACATACCCTTATTCTTTCCGAAGTTAAAGACTTCCGTTCCCTTATCGTCATATACGATAAATCCGGCCAAATCCGCATTTTTATTTTGAGAAGAGAAGCGACTCAGGAAGGGAATATTGTTTTCCAATTTATCCCCATACATATCCAATTGGGCTTTAAGGACCTCATAGGTCGCTTTCGTATCGGCCATAGCCGAATGAGCATCCTCCAATTCCTTTTTACAATAAAAACTGTAAGCGGCACTCAAGGTACGCTGTTCCATCTTATGAAAGATATTCTGTACATCCACGAAATTTCGTTTTCTCATATCGAAATCCACTCCCGCTCTTAAAAATTCTTCCGCCAACAAAGGAATATCGAAACGATTGGAATTATACCCCCCTATATCGCAACCCTCCATAAAGCGGGCAATCTCTTTGGCCACCATTTTGAATACGGGAGCATTTTCCACATCTTTATCGTAAATGCCGTGAATCTCGGATGCGGCTTCGGGTATAGGCATTTCCGGATTAATCCGGTATACTTTGGCCTCTTCTTCCCCGTTAATCCCAATCCTCAATAAGGCAATTTCTACGATACGGTCTTTTGCTATATTGACGCCTGTCGTTTCCAGATCGAAAAAAACGATATTAGCCGATAATTTCAGTTTCATTTCCCTATTCCTCCGGCAATTGCATAGGCATCAACAACATCAACATCTCCTCTTCTTCGGTATTGTCGACTTCCGGCATAAATAATCCGGGAAGAGCCGAATCCGCAAAATCCACTATCACATTTTCCGTGTCTATATTGGCAAGGATTTCGAGTACGAAAGAGGATTTAAACCCTATGACCAAAGGTTCGTCATTATATTGGCAAGAAATCGTTTCCTGACCGGACATCGCATAATCGATATTCTGTGCGGATATTTTCATTTCTCCGTCCCGAATGGAAAATTTAACCAAGTTGCTGGCTTGATTGGCGACAATGGCTACCCGCTTGAGCGAACCGTACAATTCCTTCTTTTCTACAATCAAACGCCTATTGTTATTATGAGGAATTACCGAATTATAATTGGGGAAACGTCCTTCTACGAGCGTAGCCGTCATTCTGTAATTCGCAAATAGGAAAGATGCGGTTTTAGGCCCGAAGGACAATTTCAAAGGAGAGTCGTCTTTGGCGAGAACGCTACGTAAAAGTGCGGCAGGTTTCTTGGGCAGGATAAAAGAAAAATCACCCTTATCGCTCACATAATCCTTTCTTTGATATTTAACCAATTTATGGGCATCGGATGCCACGAAGGTGTATCCCTCGCTTCCTATTTCCACAAGTATGCAACTCATTACCGGACGGATATCGTTATCCGCCGTTGCAAAAATCGATTTATTGATTCCGTCGTATATAAGACCGCTGGCTACTTCGAACTCTTCCATCTCCTCGTCGAAAGGAGCGGGCAAAGGATAATCCTCGGCAGAATCGCCCTGGATGACATAATTCCCCTTATCTCCGAAAAAACGGACTTCGTTGGTTTGAGTATTGATATCGAAACGTATGGGTTGCTCGGGAAATTCCCTCAATTCGTCCAGCAAAATCTTGGAAGGAACGGTTATACGCCCCGGCTCCTCCATGGAGTCGAGCGCAATTTTGGTTTCCATCGTAATTTCCCGATCCGATGCCGTTGCGGTAAGGACTCCGTCTTCGACCACAAAAAGTATATTTTCCAATATCGGCAAAATCGGTCTTCCTGCAATCACCTTGCTTATTGCCTGAAGATGATTCAATAATGTCGTACTTGAAACACTGAATTTCATATAAATTGGTTTTATAATTAATCTTTCATTATGTTTTCCACCTCTTCCACGGTAATGGGGATCCGTTCGTCCCCGACGATTTCACATCCCTTATCGGTAATAATGATATCGTCCTCCAATCTTATACCTCCGAAATCCTTAAACGTCTCGATCTTATCGTAATTCAAGTATTCCTTATGCAAACCCTCCGATCTCCATTTATCTATCAAAGCGGGAATAAAATAACAACCCGGCTCGTCGGTAACCACGAATCCCGGTTCCAATTTCCTTCCCATACGCAAAGAAGCCGCTCCGAATTGGGAAAGAGGACGGGTCTCGTCGTCATAACCCACATAAATCTGTCCGTAATCCTCCATATCGTGTACGTCCAATCCCATCATATGTCCCAAACCGTGAGGCATGAACAAAGCATGAGCACCGGCTGCAACGGCCTCTTCCGTATTTCCTTTCATCAACCCCAAGGCCTTAAATCCTTCGACCATCACCTTGGAAGCTTCCATGTGAACGTCCAAATACCGGAGACCGGGACGGGAAATCTCCATAGCCCTGTTATTTGCCGCCAAAACGATATTGTATACATCCTTCTGCCGCTCCGTAAACCGGCCGCCGACCGGTACCGTACGCGTGAAATCGGAACAGTAATTCATCTGTGTTTCCGCTCCGGCATCGGTAAGCATCAAACGTCCTTCGGCGAGAATCCCGCTATGATCGTGATTATGTAAGGTTTCTCCGTTTTGGGAAAGTATCACCGGAAAAGACACCATACTTCCGTAAGACGCCGCTATTCCTTCCAATATCCCTGCAATATATTGTTCTTTTACACCCGGTTTGGCCAATTTCATGGCCGTCACATGCATTTCATATCCGATACGGGCGGCTTTTTTCAACTCTTTCACTTCGCAGGCCTCTTTAACGGAACGCATAGACACGATATGCTTAATCAATTCCAAAGAAGCATAATTCCCTATCATCAAGTGGTTGATACCGAGGAGTTCTTCCAACAGAGCCATATTACGGTAGCGATAAGGAGGCAATATGTGAATCTTGCGACCGGACGTTATCGCATTTCCGATAAAAGAAAATAAATTCTTAAACGGGAAGGTTTTCGAAATGCCCGCTTTCAATCCCAATTCTTGCACCGAAGGCTGAGGGCCCATCCATATGATATCGTCCATATCCACATCGTTCCCGAAAAGCAGGGATTCTCCGGAATCCACATCCATTACCCCCGCAAATCCCGGCATATTAAGACCGAAAAAATAGGTAAACGTGCTGTCCTGACGGAATTTATAGGTATTCTGAGGATAATTGGCTGCGGCCTCTTCATTACCCAAAATAAGAACAACACCTCCGCTCATCTTGTTTATAAGCTGTTTCCTTCTGTTTTCATAAACACCCGATTCAAACATATTTCATTTTTTTATATTAAACATTTATTCGTTCCGCCAATTTAAAAATAAAAATTTCATTATAAAAGCCTTGATCCGACTTTATTACCTGAAAACTATTTTTAAGTTCCATAAGCGGGCCTCCGCATTCGGAGAAAAAACTCCGCCGGGCCTGAGTTCCATCCTGTGAAAATCCTTATTATCCGCATCCACCCTGTCCAATTCCTTCCAATATCCGATACGATATTCCAAAGGCCGATAACTATAACAGATTTCCTTTTCAAATCTATTATAAAACTTTATCAAAATCTCGTTACTTCCTTTTCTCAAAGGCAATACGAAAATTTCCTTCTTATAATCCGTTCCCCTCGGATTGGTATGCATCGCCAAAGTTTGCCCGTTCAAACACAGTTGAATACCGTTTCCGCAACCGACTTCCACGGCAATTTCCGTAGCCTTGTCCGCCTCTATAATCTGCCGGATAAAAAGAAATTCCCGTTCTCCCGCAGGCTCGGCATATCTCTTCCCGGAGCGAAAACCTTCGAATATCCGAAAGGGACAATAATCGGAAATAGAGGCATAATCCCCACTCGAAAAGAATTTATTGGAAAACGAAGCCCGAGTCGCTGCACTGACTTCTATCTTCCCGAATTTAATCCCCCGTATTTTTTTTCTTTCTTCCTTTCCGCCGTCAAGTACGAATTCCTGAGACTTCCCGTCCAAAACCAACTGCATCCGCCTCCCTTTTTCCGCTTCGGTATAATAGATAAAGGGACGTATACGGGAAGAAGAAATCGTAAAATCCCATGCATTCGACAATATGCTCCGAAATCCCGTATAATAATCCATACTCGAATAGGAATAGGTAGGAATCGAATTCCGGGAATCGAATATCCCGGCCTTTAAAACATCCCGAGGTTCTATTTCATACCCGTCTTCAAATTCCATACGTAAAACGGCATAAGGTTTTTCAATTTCCGAAGGTAAAAAAACCGTGATTCCTTTTTTGCCGGAACTTATTTCCAAAACGGAAGAATTTCCCATAAACAATACGGATTTAATCTCGCCTTTAAGCCCCGGCAAGAATATCTTTCCGTCTTCGGGACGATGTTTTACGAATAAATACAGAACCTTTCCTTTAGTCGTAACATCTCCCCAATCGAAAGCAAAAGGAAAGGGATTCGCCCGAGTGGCGTAAATCGCTTCTCCGTAGATATCGAGCCAATCACCCATCATCTCGAGCACCGTCTTTTCGAAAGGCAACACGGTTCCGTCGCCCGCCGGTCCGATATTCAAAAGATAATTCCCGCCCCGGCTTACGACTCGGACCAAATTCTCTGTTTTTTCCTCGAATTTGGATTCGGGATCTCCTCTTTCCTGCCAGGAACGGTAGCCCCATGTCTCCGGAAAAAAGGAGGCGGGCGTCTGCCAAGGCATTCCTATTTTATAATCGGGATGTTCGTTATCGCCCAATACGCAGAAATCGCCCGTATCATTCCCCAAACGTCCGCTCACCATACATTGAGGCTGAAGACTTTTCACCAACTCGTAAAGCTCACGGCTCTGCTCCGGAGTCAATGCTCCCATATCGAACCAAAGTTCGGATACCGGCCCGTATTCCGTCAAAATTTCCCTTACCTGTTCGAGGTTATATCGATGATGCTCCGGCGTAACATAATCGGCGTTATGGCTGGAGATAGGATACGCCTGAGGGAAATGCCAGTCGATAAGAGAGAAATATACGCCGAATTTCAGTCCTACCTTTTTACAGGCATCGGCCAGTTCTTTCATTATATCCCTGCCGAAAGGCGTAGCATCCACGATATTGAAATCCGTATGAGCCGAACGATACATGCAAAAACCGTCATGATGTTTGGAAGTGAATACGACGGACTTCATTCCCGCCTTCCGGGCAATGGCTACAATCTCATCCGCATTCCATTTATCCGGATTGAAATCCCGGGCTACATCCGCATAAGAATCGGAGAAAATCCCGGCATGCGATTGAATTTGCTCGCTATAACCGCTCCTCACTTCCTTCCCTTTCCATACCCCTCCGAGTCGGGAATAAAGCCCGAAATGAATAAACATCGAAAACTTCCTGTCGCCCCATTCGACATCCTGTTCGGATTGTCCCATACCCAAAAACGGGAAAAACAGGAATATCAAAAATAACGAAAACAATCTTCTCATAACGTATGAATATTTACAATTATATCCAAAGCAACAAACCCTAAGCCTCGTCTCGAAAAAACTCCCTATGCCCGGAGGTCGCCGTATTTTCGAAGGTAGCGGAACAAACCCGTAAAACGTTAACGATAACGGACTTCTTCAACTTCGCAACCCTTTCCCGACCACGAGTCTTCAAAAATATAAGAAATACGGTAGGGAAATCCGAACGGATCGTATTCGTAATCCACCCTTAAATCGACTTCTTTTCTCAATCCCTCCACTCTCCGACGTCCGGGGAAAGCGCAATAAGACACGATGCGACGAGGATTATTGGGAGATATGTTATGTCCCGCAAACATATTCGGGACTCCTCCGAGATTTTTATACAACAAATACCGGGGATTTATCTTATCGTCGTAATCCTCATATTCGAATTTACAACATTCCCGCTTATAAGGGATATTTCCCGTATAATCGTAAAACAGGACGCTACCTATATTCCCGTCTTCATTATAGGAATATTCCACCGCAGCCGGAATAAAAAACTTAAACTTCAGATATTCCATCCAACGAAACTTTCCTTCCGGGTTGCGTACTTCCGGCTTTATACGGGAATTGAAATCCATGAAATTATAATCTATTTTAAGTATGCGTCCTTCCGCATCGTAAGTGTATTTCCCCAATTCGCAATCGGTCATAAAACAAAGCGTATCCTTGGCTTTATTCGACCTCCATATAAAAAGCGTATCGATACGGCTTTTATCGATACGACCTCCTGTATACGAATAGGAAACGCGCTCTAACATATGCCCTTCTATTTTCAAAAATCCGTCTTCTTCCGTATCGAGCATATTTATCTTACCGCGACGTACGGAGACAAGAGGCTGTCGGGCATCCCCCTCGTACATATAGGAAACCTCTCCTATTTCGGTAATACGTCCCCGGGAGTCGTAGCACACGTCTTTTCCTCCTATATGAACGACCCGGTCTTTGGGATAGGCCACCGAAGGCGTTTCCTCGCATCCCGTGCACAGGAACACTCCTACGGACAGAAAAAACATTCGTCGAATTTCCGTAAATAATTCCATGATTTTCGATTTAAGACAAACATCATAAAGAGGGGAGTCGCACGGCGACCATCTCTCCCGTAACCGTAATTTTTCCGGCGGCTTTCAAATAAAGCTCCATAACCACTTTACGAGGTCCGACCTCCAAGATTTTTCCCCTTATCTCGAGTTCCGTTCCCATAGGAGTGGGGCTATGGAAATTTATCTTTAAAGAGGCCGTCACATAACGCAATACGGGTTCCGTTCCCTGTGCTCGCCCTTCCGCACGATAGGCGGCGGCAGCGGCAGTCCCGTTTCCATGGCAATCCAGTACGGCGGCTATCAAACCTCCGTATACGAAACCGGGAAATCCTCCGGTATAACAGGCCTCGGGCGTAAACCGGGCTACGGATTCCTCTCCGTCCCAATAACTTTTGATATGCCAGCCGTCTTTATTGAAAGGACCGCACCCGTAACAATGTCCGAATTCTTCGGTATAATAATCCTGAAATGCCTTTTGTTCCATCTTATGAATTTTTCATAACGAGAAAAGGGTGCTTACGCACCCCTTTCCCAATGCTTTACATTTTACTTCGTCGCATTTTCCAGCCTCTTCATCACAGAGAATATGAATACGGCGGAAAGCAAACAAAGCACTATCAATATCGACCAAAGAATCCATAAAGACAATCCGCCCCATAGATAGCCGATAATGGCTACGAGATAATTACCTATGGCAGTCGCTGCGAACCATCCGCCCATCATAAATCCTTTGAGTTTGGGAGGAGCCACTTTAGACACGAAGGAAATTCCCATCGGACTAAGGCAAAGTTCTGCAAAAGTCAGCACCAGATAGGTAGATATAAGCCAATTGGGAGATACCAAACGATCGCTTACACCTCCGCTTGCAGCCAATTCGTTCGGAGTCTGCAAACCGAAAGAGCCCAAGGCCATAATAAGGAAACCGAGAGCGGCGATCAACATTCCGATTCCGATCTTACGGGGAGCGGAAGGCTCTTTCCCTCTCTTGGCCAATGCTCCGAAAAGAGCCATGGAAACAGGTGTAAGAGCCACCACAAAGAAAGGATTGAACTGTTGGAATATCTGCGGCAATATTTGGATTTCGGTGTCCATATTACCGTATGCATAAAGCAATATGCCGATAGATGCCAAAAATACGATTCCGGATACGAGCTTTCCTTTAGCTTTTACGGATTGGAAGAAAGCGAACACGGCATAAACGGCTACGGCCAAAAGAGCCAGATTCCATACGCTGAACCCGAGTCTCGTTATACCCTGTACGGTATTCGCCGTATAATCCCGGGCAAAGAAAGTAAGTGTAAGTCCGTTTTGATGGAAAGCCATCCAGAAGAAGATAACCACGGCAAATACCAAACATAAAGCCACCACTCTTTCTTTGGTTTGCTCCTTGGTGAGTTCCACTTCCGGCTTGCCCTCTTTTTGAGCGGCAAGTTGTTTGGAATTGAAATCGGCATGCTTGAACCATTTTCTGCAAGCGAAATAAATCATCATGGACACTACGAGAGAAAGACAGGCTACTCCGAAACCGTAACTATAGGCATTGGAGAGGGTATCTATATAGCTCTGCGCAAAAGCGCCGAGATCTCCCGTTCCCGCTCCCTGCTCTACGGCCAGAGCCTGAAGTTGTGCGGTACCTTCCGCCGTAATGGTATTATCCATGAATTGGTGAGCCAATGCGGGTATCTTAGCATTATACAAATAGCCGGCCTTAGCCAAAACCCTGTTGGTTATGGCCGTAGCGGTAGTAGGAGCGAACAAAGCGCCGAGATTTATAGCCATATAAAATATGCTGAATGCATTGTCCCTAAAAGAACCGTACTTGGGATCATCGTAAAGATTTCCTACCATTACCTGCAGATTCCCTTTGAACAAACCCGTTCCCGTCGCTATGCAAATCAGGGCCAAAACCATCATTATCATTGCCATCGTCCCATGCCCCAATTGCAAAAACAACAACAGATAACCTAAAAACATGACAACGATACCGACCACAACGGTTTTTCCGTACCCCCATGCCTTATCGGCAATAATACCTCCCAAAAGAGGCATAAAATAAACCAAGGCAAGGAACCCTGCGAAAAACGTAGACGTAAAACCTGCCGACAACCCGAATTTCGCCTGAAGATACAAGGTAAAGATGGCAAGCATCGTATAGTACCCAAAGCGTTCTCCGGTATTGGCAAGCGCAAGGGCGAAAAGTCCTTTTGGATGATTCTTTAACATTTCTACAATTTTAAAATATTATACGCTTTAATTTTTTAAATTACAATGATAATGCTTTTCTCTAACAAGACCTTGATTCAAGTTAATATTAACATTATATTAATAAGACATCCTCCTCCTCTTTTTAACACTACCTTATATTATCCGTTAAAAAGGAAGCGACCTCAAGGCACTTCCTTACAACTCGAAAGAAAAAAGTCAAAAAATATTTATCCGAAGGATTTATCTTCTCTTCCTTTATTTAAAAATCGTACCCGAAGCTAAGGAAAAAATTCCGGTTTTTGTATGTAAACTTACTTATATTGGCCGTATTAAATATTCCGATTTCATATCCGAGTCCTACATAAACCCTGTCTATATTCACTCCGGTTCCAAACGCAATCCCGGTATCGAAACGTTTCAACAACTTCACATCTTTTCCGTTAAAGAATTCAGAGCCAAAGGAAAAGATGTGAATGGCTCTGGATTCTTTAAAAACATCCATAACCATTCCGTTTACGGATATTTCTCCCGAAAAGCCATAGGCAAAATAAGGACCGAGATTAAAATGCAGCCGTACTTCCTCCAACAAAGGGAACCGATAAGAAAGCAAGAGCGGAAGTTTGAAATAGTGAAATTTATTTTTTTTATCCCCTTCACTTCCTTTAACTTTCGAACGATTCAAAGAATAGTATAAGCCCGGCTGTACATAAAAACCACTCAAAACATCCTCCAAAGAGATATCGACTATTCCTCCCACATGCATACCCATACCGTAATCCACCTCGGGAGATATCCCCTTCATTTCTTCCAAAGATACGCTCACCGACGATACATTCAAACCGCCGCGTACTCCGAAACTCACTCTTTGAGCATTTACGGCAAATACGGTCGTTAACAAAACCGACAACATCAATAGTTTTCTTTTCATAACAATACAATAAAAACACTCATCCCCATAAGCGCCTTTTAAACATTTTTAACCTCCGGGGGATTTTATAAAGAAAAACAAGAGGTATGAATATCGGGAAGAGATTTCCCGGAAAATATGTTTCGAAATAGTATTTTAACACTCTTGTCAAAGAAGTGGAGAATATCGGAATCGAACCGACGACCTTTTGACTGCCAGTCAAACGCTCTAGCCAACTGAGCTAATTCCCCGTAAATCGAAAGCAAAGGTAGTGTTTTTTATATAAGGACAAAATAAATTCCCTTTATTTTTTAAGAGAAGTCGTCAAAATACGTACAGCGTCGCCAAGTAAATGCAATTTATGAAACATATTAAAAAAACAACTCGACGGAGAGCTCTGAAATTCGACTTTCACCTCCCGCGCTCCGTTTCAATGTCCGGATTTAAACAATATCTCCTTCTCTTTTTTTGTAAGGCTATCGTATCCCGTTTGGGCAATCTTATCCAATACGCGGTTCAAGGCTTCCTCTTTTTCCCGCTTTTCCGAAAATCCTGCAGGGGTACGGAAAGGGGAGTCCGATTTTATACGTTCTTTTTTCTTAAAGGCAAAAAGGTTATAAATTCCGTACAGTATTTTAACCGGCCATTCGGTAATATCTATGGATTTCTTTATTCCGAACACATAGATACACCCGAAAACGGCTCCTCCCATATGAGCTATATGTCCTCCGGCATTAGGACCGGATATGCTCAATATATCGATGATTATGGTAACGATGGCTATATATTTCAAGGGAAACCTGCCGAAAAGGAATATATAAATCGAACGATTGGGCATATAGGTACATAAAGCGAAAACCACCCCCATAACCGAAGCCGAGGCTCCTATGGCCCACGAGTATCCCGAATCGAAAATCGGAAATATGTTATAGGCCGCCATATATAAAACGGCTCCGAAAATCCCGCTCAATACATATACGCCCAACAATTGTTTTTCGGTAAAATTCTCCGAAAAAAGCCTGCCGAACCAATACAGCAAAAGCATATTGAACAAAAGATGCAGGAGACCGAAATGGGTAAACATATAAGTCACTATCGTCCATGGCCGTACAAGAAATATATGGAAATCGGCGGGAACTCCCACATAAGGCAATATATAATCGTATCCGGGAACCGTACTCCCGGATAAAACCACCCATACATTCACTAATTTTATAAAGAAATAAACCGATATGTTCGCATAAATCAACCGAATCAGCATGGAGCGGTTTTCGAACTTCCGCATTCCTCTATAAAAATATTTTTCTTCCGTCATCAATAAAATTTATATCTGCCCCTATTCCACAATTTTACAAGTATGTATCCGAACACCAATCCTCCGAGATGTGCAAAATGAGCTACGTTATCCCCGGCCTGATTCAAAACGGCAAGATATAATTCCAAAAGCCCGTATCCTATTACAAAATATTTGGCTTTTACGGGTATGGGAATAAACATCAAAAAAAGTTCCGTATTGGGGAATAACATACCGAAAGCCACCAATAATCCGAAAACGGCACCGGAAGCCCCTACCGTAGGAATATTCGAGGCATCCCGTATAACGACCTGGAATATCTCCATCCCTTTGCGAACATATCCGACACCGGCAGGATTTTCTCCCCATGCATCGATAAATTCCCAAACCCAAGCTGCAGGATGAGCAATATGGGCATGAACGAATTCGGCCAACAATTGAGGAGCGGGCGCAGCCTGAAAAGCGGCAAAAGCGGTCTGCATGGAATTTATACGTATCCATCCTATAAGACTATGTAAAAATGCAGCCCCTAAGCCGGTAAGCAAATAAAACAGAATAAACCGTTTCGAACCCCATACCGACTCCAATATGCGACCGAACATAAAAACGGCAAACATATTGAAAAATATATGCCCTATCCCTTGATTGCTGTGCATAAACATATGAGTAACGTATTGATATATGCGCCAATTATCCGACTGAGGCATATATAACCCCAATACCCTACTCAAGTCTATTCCCCTCGTTCTAAGCCATAGGGAAGACAGGACGAACATCACGACATTCGCGATAATGATGAATTTCACAGCAGGCGTCAATCTTCCGGCGGGACGATAGTTATTCATTTTCTTTCAGATTATTCTTTTTATTCTCGGAACTATTTTTCCTTCTTTTCCTGTTATTGCGGCTGTTCCGGCCGGAATTTCTCTGCCTGGAAGGGGATTCTTCCGCCCGTTCCTTATCGGAATCCTTCGTCGCTTTATTCTGCCGGGGATTACCTTCCCGTCCGTTATTATTCCTCTTCTTTTTCCCTCGGGAATGACGATTCGGTTGCGGATTGTCAAAGCGACTCAAACTCTCTTCCCCCACTCCGTCCGCATATTTCACACTTCCTTTATCATCCCCTCCGGAAGGACAATCGGGAATAATCCCTTCCGCATTCTGTTTAATAATCTCCTTTACCTTATCCACTCCCAATTTAATCGACACCCCTCTTCCCTCTTTATCCGTAGAATAATACATTTCACGAGCGAATATATCGGTTTTCTGGTGATATAATACTCCCGCTCCCGTATTCAGCATTTGGGAAGCCGAAGGGAAATCCTTCTGACTGTCTATATAAGCGTCCACCTCGTAATTCAAACAGCATTTGAGCTTACAACATTGTCCCGCGAGTTTTTGAGGATTCAACGATACGCCCTGATATCTTGCTGCGGAAGTGGATACCGATACGAAATTACTAATAAAAGTAGAGCAGCATAACTCTCTGCCGCAAGGTCCTATGCCTCCGATACGCCCCGCTTCCTGCCGGGCTCCTATCTGCTTCATTTCAACCCGTATATGGAATCTGTCGGCAAGAATTTTAATCAACGTCCTGAAATCGACCCTCACGTCTGCGATATAATAGAATATGGCCTTGGTTTTATCCCCTTGATACTCCACATCTCCGATCTTCATATTCAGTTTCAAATCGGCGGCAATTTGCCGGGCATGTATCATCGTACTATTCTCCAAAGCTATAGCCTGTTCCCATTTCTCGATATCGTTAGGCCTGGCTATCCGGTAAATTTTCCTAATCGGATTACGTTCCAAATCGATACGCTTCATCCGTATCTGTTCTTCAACGAGTTCTCCGGTAAGCGAAACGATTCCTATATCGTGCCCCAGCATGGCTTCCACCGCTACGATATCTCCCGTCTTAAGTTTCAAGCCCTGAGGATTACGATAAATCCCCTTACGCGTATTTTTAAAACGCACCTCCACCAATCTCGGAGCCTTATCGGGTAATGGCACTCCTCGCATCCAATCGTATACCCTAAGCTTGGCTGCCAAAAGTCGATGGTCTAAAACAATATTTTCCTTAAGAGGTATTTTATTCTTATCTTCTTGAGATTCAATCATTATTTTTCAATTAGCAAAAATCATCCTTCAAGGACGGATATTCCGCATCGTAACGATACAAAGATCCGTAAGAATGATTTTCGAGTTTCCATTCATTTCCACTTCTCTATAAGCTTTTTCAAACTCACTATAAAGCAGTACCACATTTTTTTCATTCATATAAGGAGAAAATCGCTTGGAAAATTCCCTTTCTTTCGGTGTCATATAAAGGAGTCGCTCCTCTTTGAAATTAGCCATGAAATTTTCCCTTATCATGCGAATTCCGTAATGCAAAAAACGTTTTAATCTTTCTCGGCCTATTCCCGATATCTCTTCCACCCATGCATTCACGGCCGGCATTTTACGCTGCCAGCAAAGCCGCATAAAACCGATAAAATGTTCCCTGTTGTAAATCGTATCTTCCGGCTCGTTCAACATGTCGCATACTTTTTGCCAATTCCCGCAACCGGCATGGGCATAAGCCTCGGCCTCTATTTCCGGAAACCCCGATTCTCTTATCAACTTGTCTTTTATATCGGATGTCTCTATCCGCGGCACATGGATAATCTGCGTCCTGGAACGAATGGTCGGCAATATGGCGGGAAGATTCTCCGTAACCAAAAAAAAGAAAGTTTTCTCATAGGGTTCCTCTATAATCTTAAGCAGAGCATTCGAAGCCTCGGGATTCATCTTCTCGGGCAACCATATCAGCATAATCTTGAAATCGGATTCAAAAGCTTTGAGATTCAATTTACTCAATATGCTGCCGCTCTCGGCCGCAGGAATAATCAACTGTTTATTTTCGGCATTAAGCCTTAGGCCCCATAAACCCGAATCGAAATAGGCTCCTTCCGAAAGCAAAAGCCTCCATTCCCGGATAAAATCATCGGATACGCTCGAAGATTCTTTCAACCATACGGGAAATACGAAGTGCAAATCGGGATGCACGAATTTGTCCATTTTACGACAAGAGGGGCATTCTCCGCAAGCATCCGAAGTTTTATCTCCCGTACACAAGACATAACGCGCCAATCCGAGAGCCAATGCCAACGACCCGCAACCGTTGCTCCCCGCAAAAAGAAGCGCATGTCCCATACGCCCGGATTTCACGGAAGAAACGAGAGTTTCCACCAAATCCCTATGCCCTATCACATCCCTGAAAAACATCAATCCCTATTTTCCACTCTTATCTGCAGTTCCTTCAATTGTTCTTCCGCTATGGGAGAAGGAGAATCTATCATAACATCCCTGCCGGAATTATTTTTAGGGAAAGCGATGGTATCTCTAATGGAATCCAATCCTGCAAACATGGCAACCATCCTGTCGAACCCGAAAGCGATACCGCCGTGGGGAGGAGCTCCGTATTTAAAGGCATTCATCAAAAAGCCGAATTGCTCCAGAGCCGTCTCTTCCGTAAACCCCAAACATTCGAACATGCGGGATTGAAGTTCCGTATCGAAAATACGCAAAGAGCCTCCTCCTATCTCCACTCCGTTAATCACCAAATCGTATGCATTAGCTCTTACACGCCCCGGTTCTTCTTCCATATAAACGATATCCTCCGGTTTGGGCGATGTGAACGGATGATGCATGGCATAAAAACGGGAAGTCTCCTCATCCCACTCCAAAAGAGGAAAATCGATCACCCAAAGGGGTTTGAAGATATTTTTATCCCGCAATCCCATACGAGTTCCCATTTCCAATCGAATTTCCCCCAATTGCGCCAACACCTTTTTCCTATCCCCCGTAATAATCAACAATATGTCGCCGGGACCGCCACCCGCTTCCACCATCCACGAACTCAAATCTTCCGAGGAATAAAATTTATCCACCGAAGATTTAAAGGTTCCGTCGGTATTATATTTCACATAAACCAAGCCTCCCGCTCCTATCTGAGGACGTTTTACGAATTCCGTCAATTCGTCCGTCTGTTTTCGGGTCATCGACGCTCCTCCCTTCACACATATGCCACCCGTATATTCCGAATCTTCGAAAACTTTAAATCCCCGCCCCTTCACTTTGGAAGTAATATCGGCAATCCTCATTCCGAAACGAATATCCGGTTTATCCGAACCGTAATATTTCATCGCATCGGCCCAAGTCATACGCGGGAAATCCTCCAACGCCATCCCTTTGATTTCCTTGAAAAGATATTTGAACAAGCCTTCGAAAAGATTCAGTACATCCTCCTGTTCCACAAAAGACATCTCGCAATCTATCTGAGTGAATTCCGGCTGTCTGTCGGCCCTCAAATCCTCATCCCTGAAACATTTCACAATCTGATAATAACGGTCGAATCCCCCGATCATCAACAATTGTTTAAATGTCTGCGGACTTTGAGGCAAGGCATAAAATTCCCCCGGATTCATCCGGGAAGGCACCACAAAATCCCGTGCTCCTTCCGGAGTACTCTTTATCAAAACGGGAGTTTCCACCTCCAGAAAAGCCGAATTGTTCAAATAAGTTCTCACGGCAGCGGCCATCCTATGTCTCAACTCCAGATTCGCCCTGACATTAGGACGCCTCAAATCCAAATAACGGTACTTCATCCGAAGTTCATCCCCTCCGTCCGTATTTTCCTCTATGGTGAAAGGCGGAATCTCCGACTTGCTCAATATCTTCAGCTCTTCCACAATAATCTCTATATCCCCCGTAGACAGATGAGGATTTTTATTCGAACGTTCGGCTACGCGGCCTCGAACCTGTACGACATACTCCCTCCCCAAACGGGAAACCTCTTCGAGAACTTTTTCTCCGGCTTTTTCTTCCACCAACAATTGGGTAATTCCGTAACGATCCCTCAAATCGATAAAAGTCATGGCGCCGAACTTCCGAAGTTTTTGCACCCAACCGCTTAAAACTATGAACTCTCCTATATTATTCGATCTTAATTCTCCACAATTATGCGTTCTATACATCTCTATTTCCTTAATCAAAAACAATTTTATTCCGACAAAGGCATACTACCCCATCGTATCATTTTGCGAAAATACTAAGAATTTATCATTTAAATCGTATAATCTTCCGAAAATACCAAATAGTTTTAGCCGCCATCGTCGTCTTATTTCATATAAAATCACTAAATTCGGCCCGATAAAGGTCGTTCCTCCACAAGAAAACCTAAAAAATGAACATTATCGACATCCTCATTGTCACTCCCGTCGCATGGGGAATTTTACGAGGGCTGCGCAAAGGAGGCATAGCCGAAATAACCGCATTTGTCGGAGTCGTCATCGGCATCGTCATTGCCATGAGATATTCCGGAGATGTGGAAATCCTTATCCGCGAAAAAATTCAAACGGAATGGAAGCATATGTATATCGGCGCCTTTTTTATAACCTTCGCTTCGATCGTACTCATTCTCTACCTGATCGGACGCCTTCTCGCCTCTTTTATGGAGTTAATCTGCATGGGATGGCTGAATAAAACCTTGGGCGGTGTATTGGGCGGCATCAAATGGTTCGTTTTAACGGGAGTTTTTTTATGGTTTTCGGACTCCCTATCCGATAAATTCGAATTCATTTCGGCAACCTCCAAAACAAACTCCTTATTGTACTATCCCTTCCTCGATTTTATCAAAGAAATATTTCGTACCTTTGCTCCGGAAGTCAACAATTTTATAAAATAAGGGCGAGATGAATTTTATCGAAGAATTAAAATGGAGAGGCATGATACACAATGTTATGCCCGGAACGGAAGAACTGCTTTCCAAAGGAAGCGTCACTGCCTACGTAGGTATCGATCCCACGGCGGACTCTCTCCATGTAGGACATCTTGTATCGGTGATGATGATGAAACATTTTCAGATGGCCGGTCATAAACCCCTTTTCGTCATAGGCGGAGCTACGGGTATGATAGGCGATCCGAGCGGGAAATCGGAGGAAAGGAATCTTTTGGACGAAGCGGTCGTACGCAAAAATATGGAAGGCATAAAAGCTCAACTTACGCGTTTTATCGATTTCGAATCGGGGGGTGCCACCTCTGCCCTTATGTTGAACAACTACGATTGGATGAAAGAATTCTCTTTTTTGGAATTCATCCGCCGCATAGGCAAACATATTACCGTCAACTATATGATGGCCAAAGACTCCGTAAAGAAACGCCTGAGCGAAAACAGCAACGGACTTTCGTTTACGGAATTCACCTATCAATTGGTTCAGGGATACGATTTCCTCCACCTTCGCCAAAACTACGACTGTATGTTACAAATGGGCGGTTCCGATCAATGGGGCAATATCACCACCGGAGGGGAACTCATCCGCCGCATAGCGGGACTCGAAGCCTACGGCTTGACCTGGCCGTTGATGACAAAAAGCGACGGCAAGAAATTCGGGAAAACGGAATCCGGAAACATCTGGTTGGATGCCGAACGCACTTCTCCTTACCGTTTCTATCAATTCTGGCTGAATACCGCCGATGAAGATGCGGAACGCTATGTGAAAATATTTACCGTACTTCCCGTATCCGAAATCGAAGAACTTATAAAACGTCATCGCCGAAATCCTCATCTTAGAGAGCTCCAAAAAACCGTAGCCCGGGAAATCACAATCATGACGCACGGTCGCAAAGCCTACGAAGCCGCCTTAGAAGCTTCCGACATCTTATTCGGAAAGGCCACGTCGGAAATTCTGCGAAAAATCGACGAAAAAACCCTTTTGGATATTTTCGAAGGAGTCCCCCGGTATGAATTGCCCCGTTCTTTACTCTCGGATAAAGTGCCCGTCGTGGACATGCTTGCCGTACATACGGGGATTTCGAGTTCCAAAGGAGAGGCCCGGCGTTCCCTCAAAGGCATGGCCGTATCCCTGAACAAAGAAAAAATAGGCGAGGACAGGTATATAAGCACGGAAGATCTCATAAACGGGAAATACCTCCTTTTGCAAAACGGAAAGAAAAACTACTATCTAATCGTCCTAAAAGCATAACCCCCGGTTTTATCCGAGGGATTGAGGAAGTTTTCGTCCCGGCTTGTTATCAAGCAGCATATACTTTTCTCAAAAGGATGTGTTTATAAATCCATGTGCTACGGGCATGGTCTATCAAGTTGCATACACTTTTTTCAAAAGCCGTTTTACCCATACGATAAAAACGGAGGTAAGCATAAGATTGAGTACGATCGTAAGCACGGATATGATTAAAGCGGGACCTCCCAGATTATAGCCCAATGCGATAAATATAATCCCGGCACCCACCTCTCCCCGGGTAAACATTCCTATGGATAAAGCCAAACGTTCCCGAATGTCCCGATCGGAATAAAAAAACAATGGCATCATTTTTCCTACGTTCGAAAGCATGGAAACTACGACTACATGAAAGCATAATTCCGGCCAAGGCATCATCGGCTGGGAACAGGTCACCATCGTGGAATCCCCTACGGTCGAATAATCCACCCCTATGAAAAGAGGCATACTCACTCCTACCAAAAACATGAATACAAATGAGATGAGATCCGAAACCTTCATTTCGGCCCGGGAATACTTATGCCGGGATTTCATTACGACACCTATAATAAAAGCCGGTAAAAGCACTTCTATATGTATACCTTCTCCGTCGGCAAACATAAATTTCGTCCCGAAATACAACAACTGGGTCAGGAAATAAACTCCGACGGCATAAAACAATATATGCTTCCAATCCTGCTTCATTTTAAACGAATTCATATATTTCCATCCCCAAACCAATAAAACCGTAACGACGACAATAATTCCGAGAAGCTCCCATTTCATTCCTATCATCATGATTTGCAAAGGTATCATCAAAAGGATGGTATCCAAATCATCGAATATGGCCAAAACCTGTACTTTTTTATATACCCAGGTTTGTTTCAATCCCGCCGCTGCCAGCATCGTAAACAATATACCGGCAGACGTAGGTGCCGAAAAACGACTCAACAATAAATTTTCATGCCATGCCTGAGCACTATCCCAATAAGCAGGGGGAAGGAGTATGAACGTATAATAAAGAGCTACCAATATCCAAGGCATGGCAGCCGTAACCATGGCGACAAAATAATCCAACAAATAAGAACGCCATTTGTCTTTTTCAATATTGAACTCTCTTCCCACATTTATCATAATAAAGGATAAACATATGAAAAGGAGGGTATTGCATATATAATGAACGTCCTCATAATAAGGACCCGAAAGTCCGGGCAATATCTGAGACGCTCCCAAACCCAAAAATAAAAATACCGATAAAAGAATGACCTTTTTCATTTAAGCCGATAATTGTCGCAAAGTTAAAATTATTAAGAAACAAACAAAATAAAATCAGACGATTTTACAAAGGACCGACGAGATATAAAAATAAGGCTGCCGTTTTGCGGTATACACCCCAAAAGTTTTTTATTCAACTTTTGGGGTACACTACATTTCCGGCAGCCTTATTTTATAAAAACCGACTCAAATCACTTTTATCCAACCGAATTTATCTTCCTCTTCCCCGTATTGTATGCCGCGCAAACGGTTATACAACTTGGTAGACCATTCTCCGGGCACACCAGGCTTGCCGAATGTATACTTCTTATCATTCTCCAAATCGTCGATTTCTCCTATGGGGATAATCACGGCAGCCGTACCGCAGGCACCGGCTTCCTCGAAAGTAGCCAATTCATCCACCGTAATATGGCGGCGTTCCACTTTCATTCCCATATCTTCGGCCAATATCATAAGACTGGCATTGGTAATGGAAGGCAATATGGAATGAGAACCGGGTGTAATATAGGTATTGTCTTTTACGGCAAAGAAATTGGCCGGTCCGCATTCATCCAAATATTTTTTTTCTTTGGAATCCAAATAAAGTGCGGTGAAATAACCTTTCTTATGGGCCAATTCTCCGGATATCAAAGATGCGGCATAATTTCCACCCACTTTTATATGTCCGGTTCCGCAGGGAGCGGCTCTGTCGTATTTACGTTCCAACATTACTTTCGTCGGTTTGAATCCGGTTTTAAAATAGGGACCTACCGGTGCCACAAAAACGATAAAGATAAATTCCTTGGCGGGAGCCACTCCCATTTGAGGTCCTACTCCTATCAAAAGGGGACGTATATAAAGACTCGCTCCGGATTCGTAGGGAGGCACGTAATCCTTATTCACTTCCACGGCTTTAACCACAGCCTCCGTAAACAGTTCCACGGAAGGAGCTTTCATCATCACGTAATCGGCCGAAGATTGCATACGCTTGGCATTTTCTTCGCATCGGAACAATCGGATTTTACCGTCCTTTCCTCTGAAAGCTTTCATTCCTTCAAAGGCTTCCTGTCCGTAGTGAAGACAGGTAGAGGCCATATGAATATTCAAATTCTCGGAATCCGTAACTTCCAATTCGCTCCATTTTCCGTCTTTGTAATAGGAACGTACGTTATAGTCGGTTTTGAAATAACCGAATCCCAAACTTCCCCAATCTAAGTTTTTCATAATATGATTTTATTAAGTAAGTTATTTAACAATTGTCATTTCATCTATCAAATGTTTTGCTCCCGCAAACTTATCGATAACAAACAACACATATCTAATATCCACATTTATACAACGCTGAAGTTGAGTTTCAAAATGAATATCTCCGGACATGGCTTCGGAATTTCCGTCGAAAGCGATACCTATGAGATTACCTT
The DNA here is from genome assembly GCA_041846495.1 of Marinifilaceae bacterium. Lineage (GTDB taxonomy): Bacteria > Bacteroidota > Bacteroidia > Bacteroidales > Marinifilaceae > JBGZEX01. The sequence goes on along the minus strand of JBGZEX010000004.1, from coordinate 22,012 downwards.
CTCCGTCTATAACGCCCGAACCGGAATTTCCACCGGTAATATCGTTATCCGTGAGGAAGCATACGTTAAGTTTTCCGTCCTTACCGTAAGGGCCGAAATCTTTGGTCCGGTACAGCTCTTTCAATTTCGGGGAAACTTTAAACTCGTCGGATGCGGGATTCTCTTTATCCATTACTCCTTTTAAAGTAGTATAATACTTATATTCCACTCCGTCCTTGGGTTCGTAAGATTTCACATTACCGTAGGTCAAACGTATGGTGGAATTCGCATCGGGACTCCATACCTTATCGGGATTCATTTCCATCAAACCTTTAAGGAAAAGACGGTTCCCTTTGGATATGACGTCATTGATTTCCTCCGTTTCTTTCATAAAACGGTTATAAAGTTCGAAAATGGATTTTCCCGTAATATAAGCGAGGTCCTTATTCAATACTTTCATATCGGGAGCCTCCATGAATTTTTTCAATTTATCCGGATCGTGGAATATGGTCTTTTTATGAAGGGTGGTTGCGAATTTATCGAAATTACCCTTGAATTTTTTACGGATATGTTTGATGATATCCGGTTGATACTCGTCCTCCACATTATCCGAATACATTTTAAGCAATACGGCATACAGACGCGTATCTATATCGGCATCGAAATCCTTATAAAATTTCTGAATAAAGCCTTCGATATTTTTTTTCAGCATTTCTTTTTGCTCATCGGAGTATTCACTACCTCCAAGAGCTTCTATTCCGGATGCGATATTCAAAGCGAACATCGGCGTTTCCGGACCTTGAAGCAGAGCCTCGAACATATAATTCTGGGCTTTCGCCAAAGGTCTTTTCTTGGCATAAGCCGTTTCGAGCATGGATAATACTTCTCCGTATTCCGTCTTGCGCGCGGGAGAGGCATTGAGCCAATCGACGAACTTTCTCTCTATTTCCCTCTTTTCTTCTATAACGTTCAAGGCTTTCAAAGCTTTGTTCTGTTCGAAAGAATATTTCCAATAATTGGCGCTTTGAGCATATTTTGCCGCATATTGTATGCGTACCTTATCGTCTTTATCCATTCCTTCCTTCATCACTCTGAGTTTCTCGGTGCGAACCACATAGCGGATATGATTTTCAAAATCCATGGTTTCCTGAAGTCCGAAACTGGAGGTATAGCGATCGGTAGTACCGGGGAATCCCATTATCATCGCAAAATCGTTATTGGCAACGCCTTTAAGGGAAACCGGCAAATGATGCTTCGGTTTTAAAGGAACGTTCGCAGGAGAATAAGGGGCGGGACTTCCGTCGGGGGCCGTATACACCCTCAACATGGAAAAATCTCCCGTATGACGGGGCCACATCCAGTTGTCGGTATCTCCGCCGAATTTGCCTATGCTCTGGGGAGGAGCCGCCACCAAACGCACATCGCGATAAATGGTGTATAAAAGCAAAAAATATTGATTCCCGTTGAACATCGATTGCACCTGCCCCATAAACCGAGTTCCGGCCACGGCCTTTCCTATAATCTGTCGGGACACGGCATCCACGGCCTTAGCGCGTTCTTCTTCGGTCATATCCTCCGTAAGTACGGCCAAAACCTGATCCGTCACATCTTCCATACGTTCGAGTATGGAAGCCGTAACTCCGGGATTTGCCAATTCTTCACTCAGACTCATAGCCCAAAAACCGTCTTTCAAATAATCGTGTTCCACGGAAGAATGCTCCTGAATCGCCTCGAATCCGCAATGGTGATTGGTAAACATCAAACCTTTGTCCGAAACGATTTCCGCCGAACAAAAATGGGCAAAAGGTCGGTTCGCCTTACCCAAACCTACGATAGCATCCTTGATTCCGGGACGATTTATAGAATAAATATCCTCAGCCGTCAATTTGAAACCTTTCCTCTGCATATCCTCGATATTGTATTTCTTCAACAAGGAGAGCAGCCACATTCCTTCATCCGCCTTCGCCATAGAGAAGGATACCAGAGAAATCAAAACAATCAATAATCCTTTTTTCATTACAATCTGCGTTTTTTATATATACATTACACGAAACAAAATATAATACGTCATCATATTCCATTCAGGACAAAGTTACAATTAAATATTTACCCTTCTATCTTTTTCGATTTTATTTAACACTATGAAACCCTTTCGAAGAATTTGTTTTTGACTATATTTGCATATCGGTATATTTTTATGGAAAAAAGAGACATATTGACCCTATCTCCGGAAGAATTGAAAAATTTCATGGAAGCGAACGGAGAAAAAAGTTTCAAATCCCGTCAAATCGGCGAATGGTTATGGAAAAAAGGGGTAAGAGATTTCGACGAAATGAAAAATCTATCCCTCGATTTAAGACGCAAATTAAATGAGAATTTCTATTTCGGAAGCCTCCAACTGAACAATCTCCAAAAATCCTCGGACGGAACTTTCAAGATGTTATGGCAACTCCACGACGGTATGAAAATCGAAAGCGCCCTTATTCCGGGAAAGGAGGGTAAGTACACCGTATGCGTTTCTTCCCAGGTAGGTTGCAGCTTGGGGTGCCGTTTCTGCGCTACGGGAGGAATGGGATTTTCCAGAAATCTCAGTTGCGGAGAGATTTTCGATCAAGTGGTAAAAGCCGGAGAATATGCCGCCGAAAACGGAGGTACGCTTTCGAACATCGTCTTCATGGGGATGGGCGAACCGCTTTTAAATTACGAAAACCTCGTCGGCGCCATACGCAAAATTACGGATAAAGACGGGATGTCCATGTCTCCTCAACGAATAACCGTTTCCACCGCAGGCATACCTCAAGGGATAATCCGCTTGGCTGACGAAGGCCTCAATATCCATTTAGCGGTCTCCATCCATTCGGCCGTTCAGGAATCGAGAGCCCGGCTTATGCCCATAGCCCGGCGCTATCCTCTAAAAGAACTGGCCGGGAGTATAAAATATTTCGTAAATAAGACAGGCATACGCCCCACATTCGAATATCTCCTCCTCAAGGATATAAACGACAGTCTCGATTCGGCCAAAGCCTTGGCAAAATTTTGCCGGCAATTTCCCGTAAAAATAAACATCATCGAATACAATACGACGGGGAGCAGGGATTTGCAACATTGCCCGGAGAAAAACAAAAAGACTTTCATCGACTTTCTCAAAAGTTGCAATATGGTCGTAAACATCCGTCAAAGCAAAGGCGGAGATATCGATGCCGCCTGCGGACAATTGGCCGCAAAGAAAAGTCTCCGTACGAAAGACAAAAACCTATAATTTGTAAATAAGCACGGATACCATCGCCTCTACGCCTTCTTCCCTTCCTACGGGTCCCAGCTTTTCATTCGTTGTCGCTTTAATGGAGACATCGTCCGGCTCCATCTCCAGAATTTCGGCAATAATATTCTTCATATCCGGAATATAACGCATAATCTTCGGCGCTTCCAAAATCAAGACACTGTCTATATTACCTACAATATACCCTTTTTCGGATATTATTTTCCACGTCCTTTCCAAAAGGAGTTTGCTGTCGATACCTTTGAATTCATCCGAATTATCCGGAAAATAATTTCCGATATCTCTCAATCCGGCCGCTCCGAACAAGGCATCGCAAAGAGCATGTAAAAGCACATCCCCGTCGGAATGAGCCACACATCCTTTCGTATGGGGTATTTTAACCCCTCCCAACCACAAATCCAAACCGTCCCGGAGACGGTGGACATCGAATCCCAATCCGGTTTTTATCTTCATAACTCAATATTCAAACCGTGGGACAAGATAATAAAAATAGGCCGGGAATTATACCGTCCTCCATATTTTAAAGAAAAAAAATACGTACAAATCAATTTTCAGTGTATTTTTGTCATATAAAGCCCGGTTATGGAAAATATCGAAAAAATATACGAGAAAGTCGTAAAAGGACGGAATATTTCTACCGATTCCAGAAATATCAAAGCGGGAGACGTATTTTTTGCATTAAAGGGAGAAAACTTCGACGGGAATGCTTACGTACGAAAGGCTTTGGAGGCCGGTGCCTTTGCCGCACTCACGGATTCGAGAGCCAATCGGAGAATATCCGGCGCAATATTCGTTCCGGACGTATTGGAATGCCTTCAACGGACGGCAAACTTCCATCGGCTCCGATTGGGCGTACCCGTCATCGGGATAACGGGTACGAACGGAAAAACCACCACAAAAGAATTGTGCCGGGAAGTACTCTCCCGCAAATTCCGCATAACGGCTACCGAAGGGAATTTCAACAATCATATCGGGCTTCCCCTCTCCTTATTGAAAATGAATGAAGATACGGAAATGGGAATTGTAGAAATGGGAACCAGTCACCCCGGAGAAATCGAAGCCCTGTGCCGTATCGCCTCTCCCGATTTCGGTATTATCACCAATATAGGAGAAGCCCATCTCGAAGGTTTCGGTTCCAAAGAGAATATCGTCACCGAAAAAACGAGTCTCTACAAATACATCGGAAACAAAAACGGAAATCTTTTCGTCAATGCGGACGATCCGCTGCTTATGGAACTAAGCGAAGGTTGCAGGCGAACGACTTACGGCTGCAATTCGGAAGAGATACGGGGCGAAATCGTCCGCTGTGCCCCTTTTCTCGAATACGAACTCCATACTCCGGACAAGATAAGGATAAATACGGAACTCGTAGGAGGCTACAATTTCCATAATGCCATGGCGGCTTCCGCCTTGGGAATATATTTCGGAATAGCTCCGGAAGACATTCGCCGGGCCGTAGAGCGCTACAGACCCGGAAATATGCGTTCCCAACTCATTCGTAAGGGAGAGACCGCCATCATATTGGATGCCTACAATGCCAATCCGAGCAGTATGCAAAAAGCCGTCGACACGATGAACGGGATTTCGGGCGTCCCCAAAGGAGCGATACTCGGAGAAATGCTGGAATTGGGCCGGTATTCGGAAAAAGCCCATACGGATCTTATCCGGAAACTCGAGGTATCGGAATTCGATTGGGTGGTACTCATCGGAAAAGCTTTCGAAAAACTTCCGAAACCCGGAGAACATTTTCTCTACTTCGAGGACTTGGAATCGGCGGGAAAGTATTTAAAGACACGGAACTTATCCGGATACACCGTACTCGTAAAAGGCTCCCGGAGAAACAAACTCGAAGGTATTATAGAATTTATATAACTCCATATGGATAAAAGATTAGTCATTATTCCCACTTATAACGAGATAGAAAATATAGAGAGAATCATCCGTTACGTTTTTTCACTCCGCATTCCTTTCGACATTCTCGTCGTGGAAGACAATTCCCCGGACGGCACGGCAGAGGTCGTAAAACGACTTATGAAGGAATACGAGGGTTTGCATATTCTCGAACGCAAAGGTAAAATGGGACTCGGAACGGCTTATATAGCGGGATTCAAATGGGCATTGGCAAGAGATTACGATTATATCATGGAAATGGATGCCGATTTTTCACATAATCCCGACGATCTTATCCGGCTTTACGAGGCTTGTGCCGAGGGTGCCGATACGGCCGTAGGTTCCCGCTACGTTTCCGGAGTAAACGTAGTCAACTGGCCTATGGGAAGGGTTTTGATGTCTTATTGCGCCTCCATATACGTGAGACTTGTTACACGTATGAAGATACACGATGCGACGGCGGGATTCGTATGCTACAAACGGGAGGTGTTGTCCGTTCTCGACTTAGACGAAATTCGATTGAAGGGATACGGTTTCCAAATCGAAATGAAATTCACCATCCATAGTTTAGGATTCGACATCCGGGAAATCCCCATCATATTTACCGACCGTACGAGAGGGAACTCCAAGATGAGCGGAGGCATATTCAATGAGGCCTTCTGGGGAGTAATCGCTTTAAAGATAAGACAACTCAGAGGAAAAATTCGAAAAAAAACTCGGTAATCCAAATACATATGAAAAAAATCCTTATAAAAAACGGGAAAATCGTAAACGAAGGCCGGATATTCTCCGGAGATATCCTTATAGAAAACGATACGATTTCCGAAATATCCGAAAATATCGTATGCGAAGAGGCCGAAATTATTCCCGCCGAAGACAAATGGGTATTGCCGGGAGTAATCGACGATCAGGTACATTTCCGGGAACCGGGACTCACCCATAAGGAAGACATCGCCTCCGGCTCCATGGCTGCGGCGGCCGGAGGAATCACTTCGTTCATGGATATGCCCAATGTGATCCCGCCTACGACTACCGTCGAACGCTGGAAGGAGAAAAACGCCATCGCCGCCGCCGATTCCGTAATCAATTATGCCTTTTATATGGGTGCGAGCCGCGACAATATCGAAGAAATTAAAAAAATCGATCCCCGCACCACCTGCGGTCTGAAAATCTTTATGGGTTCGTCCACCGGCAATCTTATCGTAAACGACCGGCAGATTTTGGAACGCATATTTGCGGAATCTCCCGTCCTTATCGCCACTCATTGCGAAGACGACGGAATCATCTCCTCCAATCTCGATGCCTATAAAACGATATACGGAACAAAAATCCCTCCCTTCTGCCACCCCCTCATACGCTCTTCCGAAGCCTGCTACAAAAGCTCCTCCGCAGCCGTAGCAATAGCTCGAAAATACGGCAGCCGTCTCCACATACTCCACCTGAGTACGGAAAAAGAAATCGGCCTTATCGATAAAGGAGACCGGAATAAGCGTAAAATTACGGGAGAAGTATGCGTTCATCACCTGTGGTTCGACGATTCGGCATATCGGGAAAAAGGCAATCTCATCAAATGGAATCCGGCCATAAAAACGGAACGGGACCGCAGAGCTTTAATCGATGCGATAAATTCCGGAGCCGTAGATGTGATTGCAACGGATCATGCCCCCCATACGAAAGCGGAAAAAAGCAACGACTATATTTCTTGTCCGAGCGGCGGCCCCTTAGTGCAACACTCCCTCCCTCTTATGTTGGAATTGACAAAAAGAAAAGAAACCACACTCCCGTGTGTCGTAGATAAAATGTGCCACGCTCCGGCCGACATTTTCGGTATCGAAAAACGAGGTTATATACGCAAAGGATATAAGGCCGATATCTGCATAATCGAAGAAAACCCGTGGAAAGTGGGACCGGAAAACATATTGTACAAATGTCGTTGGTCGCCCGTAGAAGGCGACGTATTATCCTATAAAATAGCCGCCACCATCGTAAACGGGAAAATCGTATACGATAAAAACGGACTCACCGGAGAGAAAGCCGGAGAAGCATTGATTTTCGAGCGATAATCTCAATAAAACATCTTAACGACAATGGGGGAAGCCATGATTATAAAAAAAACGATAAAAAATACCGTGCGCATAACCGGCGAATTCAGATTAGCCTCGAAGGTCGAATAAAAATAAGATAAAGGTATGGAAAACACGAATAATATATAAAGGGCGCTCCCTTGAATAAACATATGCGTCAATACCGATAAAAACAATAAGGCGACCATCGTTTTAAACATATGCACGTCCGTTATTCGAATTCTCATTATCCGCCGGAAAACATCCAATATGGAAATAATAAGAAGAAACGACAAGAGTATAAAACGAATGATATAGAAAGAAGTCCCGGATAAAATACGGTTTACGGAGCGAAGGGAAAATACCTCCGAAATATCCGTAGAAAGAAAATCCCCTTCCGGATGAAAGAAGCTCACGACGGAAAATACCAGGGCTCCGAATATATAGCCCAATAAAACGGCCGATACGTGTTTAAACGAAACCGAAGGCATAAAAGTAAGAGTAAGCAGGGGCCATAAAATTAAAAATATGCATTTGGGCGAAAATAAAACAGCCGCCATAATAAAAAAAGAAGTATTGAAAAGGAAATGCAGTCTCAGGGTCTTCACATAAGCGGACAAAAATAAAAAGGCAAAAGCCGTAAAGAGAAAAGACAATAGAAAACTCCGGGATAAAGGTAAAAAAGAATCCGGTATCGTCGCCGCAGCCAAACATAAAACCAAAAGAGGGAAAGGTGTAGATTTTTCTATGAGTTTATATCTTTCGTATGTGAAAAATACAATCAACAACGACAACAATAAAACGGAATAGGAAAATATTCCCGTAGGATGCCCTACGGAAAACCATAAAGGGATAAGAGACAAAAGCACCAAGAGGTAGATTCCCCCATTCCATTTTCCGACGCTTTTCCCCATACGAATCGAATTAAAGGTCCCGGCCTATATCTTTTCGGTAATACATTCCGTCGAAACGGATGTTTTTTATAATCCGGTAGGATTTCTCCAATGCCTCATCCATGCATTCCCCCAAGGAAGTCACGGCCATCACCCTCCCGCCTGCGGTAAACAATTTATCTCCCACACACTTCGTTCCGGCGTGAAATACGATAGAGTCTCCTTCGATTTCCGCTCCAAAAATCTCCTTATCCTTTTCATAGGCCTCCGGATATCCTCCCGAAACCAACATTACGGTAGCGGCCGTACGCATATCCAATTCACATTCCGCCTCATCCACCCTCCCGAGGGCCGCCGCTTCCAACAAACGGCAAAAATCCGATTTGATACGGGGCAAAACGACCTCCGTCTCGGGATCGCCCATACGTACATTATATTCTATAACATAGGGTTCCCCGTCCACATTCATCAATCCGAAGAATATAAATCCCGTATAATCCACTCCTTCCCGCCTCAATCCTGCGATGGTAGGCTCGATAATTTTCGATTTCACCTTATGCATAAACACTTCGTCGGCAAAAGGCACGGGAGAAACGGCTCCCATCCCCCCCGTATTAAGCCCCTTATCGCCTTCTCCTATCCTCTTATAATCTTTGGCGGAACCCAATAATTTATAATTTCGTCCGTCGGTCAACACAAAAACGGATATCTCTATTCCCTTAAGGAAATCCTCTACGACCACCTTAGTGCCGGCTTTGCCGAACTTACCGTCCAATATCTCCCGCACGATCCGCTTGGCCTCATCCCCGTCGTCTACAATCAAAACTCCTTTCCCCGCAGCCAAGCCGTCCGCCTTGAGTACGTAAGGGGGACGAAGCGAATCTATAAAAGCATCCCCGAGAGCGATATTCCCCTTATCTACGGTAAAATAAGAGGCGGTAGGAATATTGTTCCGCATCATAAAAGCTTTGGCGAAATCCTTGCTCCCTTCGAGTCGGGCTCCCGCCCTACCGGGACCTATAATCATAAGTTCGGGAAAACGACTCTCCAAAAAATCCCTTATTCCGTTCACCAAAGGCTCTTCCGGTCCTACGACGACCATATCGATTCCTCGAATTCGAATAAAATCGGCTACTGCCCGGAAATCTCCGATTTTCAAATCCACGTTTTCCGCAATAACGGAAGTTCCCGGATTCCCGGGCGCCGCATAAATCTTTTCCGCACCAGAACTCTCGCTCAATTTCAATGCCAAAGCATGTTCTCTGCCCCCTCCTCCCAATATCATTATCTTCATAATCTCATCGCTTTATCCTGTAACCAGGGTTATTATCCGCAAATTTAATCTTTATAGCCGAAATATCGCAACATCGGAAAAAAAACTCCGTAAATCGGAAAATCCCCCATAAAAAAACGGCCGCTACGATAATCGTAACAGCCGTCCCCTTAAACCCCGTTCCGTATTTTCACTTGCCCAATTTAGCTTCGACCTCTTCCTTGGATATGCTCTTGGTACAGAAAAACCAATCGTAACACCGCATTCCCCCTTCTCCTTTTATACGCTCCTTGGCCACGGAACACGTTCCGGCAGGAGGTACGATGACATCCATACCCGGACGCCAATCCGCCGGCAATGCCACTCCGAAGTTATCCACCGTCTGCAAACCTATCAAAACCCTCTTGATTTCATCGAAATTCCTGCCCAAAGCAAGAGGATAATACATTATCGTACGGATTATTCCCTCGGGGTCTACAAAAAATACGGCTCTTACCGCTGCCGTAGAGCTTTCGTTCGGTTGAATCATCCCGTAAAGAGAGGCCACTTTCATGGAGACGTCGTCTATGAGAGGAAACTCTATTTCGATATTCTTCATACCGTTATAATCGATTTTGTCTTTAATCGTACGAAGCCATGCGATATGACTGTGCAATCCGTCGACCGACAATCCGACCAACTGACAATTCAAGGCTTCGAAATCCTTGGCCAAACTGCCGAACGTCATGAACTCTGTCGTACAAACAGGCGTAAAATCCGCCGGATGACTGAATAATATACTCCATTTACCTTTGTAATCTTCCGGGAAATTAATTTTTCCCTGAGTGGTATTCGCTTTAAAACAAGGAGCTTTCTCGCCTATACGAGGCATTACATTCAATTTTTCCGTATTTTCCATTTTTTCAGTATTTAATTGTTATTAAAATTTTATATTGCAAATATAAGGTTCTTATTCGTATTTATAAAATCTATTTTATCTATCTTTGTATTCATAATATAAATAATATGACCCTACAACAAATAGAATACATTATCGCATTAAACCGGCATCGCCATTTCGGAAATGCGGCAGCCTCCTGCAACATAACCCAATCCACATTGAGCACCATGCTTCAGAAACTGGAAGACGAATTGGGAGTAAGAATTTTCGACCGGAACACCCATCCCATAAAACCCACCCGCATAGGGGAACAAATCATCCTTCAAGCAGAACGCACTTTAAACGAAATGCGTAGAATAAAGGAAGTCGTATTATCGGAAACCCGGAATTTGAGCGGCAAATTGAGAATCGGCATCATCCCCACCGTCGCTCCTTATTTGGTGCCCGAATTCATTTCCCGCTTCACATCCGAATATCCCGACATAGAATTGAAAATAATGGAGACGCGAACGGAGGTTCTCATTTCCATGCTATGCGATGCCGGCATCGACATCGGCATCGCCGCTACCCCCGTAGAAAAAACCGACTTATGGGAAATTCCCCTTTATTACGAAAAATTCGTCGGTTACCTCTCTCCTCGACTTTTCAAATCCGAAAATCGGAATACCGATAAAAAAAAGGCCGGCTTGCTTCCCTTCCACTCGTCTCCCGAAAATTTATGGGTATTGGAGGAAGGACATTGCGCCAGAAATCAAATATTCAATTTTTGCGGACAAAAAGAAGGCTACAATCATATTTACGAATCGGGAAGCATCGACACGCTGATAAAAATCGTGGATAAAAACGGAGGATACACTTTTATTCCGGAACTCCATCTCCCCCTGCTCTCTCCGATACAACTCGAGAATATCGTAAAAATCGAAGTCCCTCCCGCCGTAAGAGAGATTTCTCTTATCGTACGAAACGACTTTTTCAAAGAACGTCTACTGAATGCCGTAGCCGATACGATAAAAAAAATCATACCGGAATCCATGTTGGACGAACGTTTAAAAAAATTCGCCATCCGTTTATAGTCTGAAATTCTTTCGACAAATCCCATAAAGACTACATTTGCCGTCGGATTCCATAAAATTTATTTCAAAAAAAAGCGCATATTATTTGGCGGTTCGTTTTTTTTTCGTAGTTTTGCATCGCTTTATCGAAAAAGACATTGTCGACGATAAAGCAAACCTTCCTCAGTAGCTCAGTTGGTTAGAGCGGCGGACTGTTAATCCGTAGGTCGTAGGTTCAAGTCCTACCTGAGGAGCTTCTCGGTTATCCGAAAAACCGGCAATCCTTTTATTCTGCGGTTCAAACCAATTCCTCTATCATTCATCGCTTCAGTCTTTTCCGGCTCCGTTCGTCTCGATTCGGGGAATAAGAAAAGGGCTGTACCGAATATCGACACAGCCCCATTCATTTCTTCGTCCCCTGAAATATTACAATGAATTTACATGTAATGCCAACTTGGATTTGATATTTGCAGCTTTATTGCTATGAATAATCCGCTTCTTTGCCAATTTATCCAACAAAGAACTCACCTTAGGAAGCATTTCGACGGCTACTTCTTTTTCAGTCGTCCCCCGCAATTTTTTAACGGCATTGCGGGCTGTTTTCGCATAATAGCGATTATGCGCTCTTTTTTTAGCCTCCTGTCTAATCCTTTTTTCTGATGATTTATGATTTGCCATCGCTAAAATTAATAAATTAAACTTACTTGGTAGTCCGTAGGGGAATCGAACCCCTGTTACAAGGATGAAAACCTTGCGTCCTAACCCCTAGACGAACGGACCGGAAAACTGAAAAAAAAAAAACATTCAGTAGTCCGTAGGGGAATCGAACCCCTGTTACAAGGATGAAAACCTTGCGTCCTAACCCCTAGACGAACGGACCGGTATTCCGAATATCAGAAATTTTGCGCTCCGCCTCATACAAAAGACGCTCCTATCTCTGACAGCGGTTGCAAAGATAGACAAATTATTTTGTTTACAAAACAATATTCCATTTTTTCGAATCACGAACATCTCATATCCGTGAATGCGAATTCGGAGTATCGAAGATGGGATAAAGGCCACATTCAACGAGAATATTTATACTGCGAAGAATTTCTTATTCACAAATATTCGAAACGAAATCGAATTTAATCCTATATTTGCAGAATAAAACAAATCCATGGGAAAACTTTATATCGTACCTACTCCTATAGGCAATCTGGAAGATATTACCTTAAGAGCCTTAAGAATCCTGAAAGAAACGGATCTTATTTTAGCCGAAGATACCCGCACCTCGCAAAAACTTCTAAAACATTATGACATACGCACTCCGGTAATTTCCCACCATAAATTCAACGAACACGAACAAATAGACCATATCTCCCGCCGTATTCTATCCGGAGAAAACATAGCTCTTATAAGCGATGCCGGAACCCCCGGCATTTCCGACCCCGGCTTCCTCCTGACGAGGAAATGCATTGAATCGGGAATAGAAACCGAATGTCTTCCGGGAGCCACCGCCTTAATCCCCGCCTTGGTAAACTCCGGATTCCCATGCGACCGATTCTGTTTCGAAGGCTTCCTGCCTCAAAAAAAAGGCAGAAATAAAAAATTAAACGCCCTTAAAGAAGAAAGCCGGACCCTCATCCTATACGAATCTCCGCATAGAATAGCGAAAACCGTCGAACAGATGATGGAAGTATTCGGAAAAGAACGGAAAATATGCATTGCCCGGGAAATTTCAAAAATTCACGAAGAATATAAACGAGGAAGCATAGAAGAAATCCATGAATACTGCCGGACAAATCCCTTAAAAGGAGAAATCGTCATCCTTATCGAACCCCTTGCGAAAAATAAGACTCCCGACAAAAAATCGGAGCAAGCGTAAACATATCTCCCTAATACGAATTCCGTCGATAGAAGTTCAGTCTACCTCTTCGTAAATCGTCCAATTCTTCTTTCTCGCTTTATTTATATCATTTTCATCAATTTCCTTATATCCGGGATTATCATATATACAAAGTTCCGTAATATCAGTCTCTTTCCTCTGAGGCAGAGCTTCGATAATTTTCCGAAGCATTTCCAAGCGGAAGCCACATTTCGAACAATCCAAAGTCGTCAAATTTTTGTTTCCGGATATATCCAATTCCGATAAATTTTCATTATCGGAACAGTCTAAATTCAACAATCCCGGATTATTCGTTGCGTTCAACGAAACGAGTGAATTCTCTTTACAATCCAAATCCGACAGATAGGGCATATTGCTGACATTCAATTCGGTCAAATCATTTTTCGAACACACCAAGCGCTTCAATGCCGTATTCTTGCTTACATCCATTTTACAAATTCCATTGGCTTCACAACTCAATTCGCTTACAACTCCGTAAATAGTGATATCTTGCGATTCTATAACATATACTTCATGACTACCGAAATGCGATACCTCTTCACCCGTATCTTTTTTTCCATTATTATTCAAATCGATCCATATATCATCCCTGTCGCCGGGATATGCATCCATATACAACTCTATACATTCTCCTTTTTTCTTTTGAAGTTTTAAAACTCATCTTCTCGACAGGCTTAAAATCTTTATCGGTAAACCTCAATTCGCTTCCGTTCCAAGCGGCATAAAAATAATAGGACTTCCCCGACAACGCCGGCGAGGTACGGGCAGGCTTGGTATTCGACGTAGACAACCTTCCTTGATCCACTTTCAATAGAATTTCCGGCCAACAAACTCCTTTAGCAGGCGGAAACCATCCCCAAAACTCAACCGTTTCGCCGGCCCCCAATTTAACGGCCGTTTTATTTATCATAGGCAAATGATTGGAGGATACGGAACTTGTAAACTCTCCGGTTATCAAATCGTATTTGCTCTCTCCCGAATTCGAACTATTAAGCGCCCAACCGCTACTTCCATCCGCACTATATATAGCAACATCTTTTATTTCCCTGTCCCAATCGGCATCCGTCGTATTTTTCAATTTTACACAAAAAAGAGAACCCATATGTTCGAATTGCACCTCGATATCCTTAACTGCTCCAACATCTTTTTTAGAAAAATAAAGCATTACATGCTTATTTTTTGTATTTCGGTCAAATTTCCCGAATTCGACCAGGGAGAACCCGGCAATAAGGCAATGGAAGGAGCCGAATCTTCAAGCCCCCGACCGCCCGTAAACCCCGTATAAATCGAAACTCCCCGTCCATCCTTCAGATAAAACAATATCGAAATCAGCCTTCTTACGATCGAAAGATATATTTTTTACCGCAACCACCTGCTTTAATTTTTTATTGCCTTGCACAAGACAGAGTTGGATTTTATCTCCATCTTCCCAAGTTTGTCTAACGTCTTTACCCTCTCGAGAAAGAGCTATGCGAGTAAGCGTACCCGGCATAGAAACACTTAGAGTCATCCGCCGACTTTCTCCCGATAAAGGATTATCGATAATCTCATTTTTCGAACAAGCGGAGAAAACAAATATTGCAGCAATAACTATATATAATCTTTTCATTTTAAAATCTTTTATTCTATTCTTGATTAAAATCGGGAAATTCGAATACTCCCCGACAACATTTCACCAATCTTCCCCCACAAGATCCGGAAGTCCGCTTCCACCTAAAATATTTTGTACGATTTCGATATCGATAAATTCGATAGCCGGCATCTCATAACCGGCTTGCTCTTGAAAAAACATTTTGCATCCGCAATCAACATGCATCCATCTCTCATTTTCACAGTTTTTGTATCGATAAAACAATTTAATTTAAAAAACAATCTCCGTTTAAACCATAACGAAAAAATATTATCAATAATCAGGAATCCAATTATATCAAATAAATAAAAAACTTACCTTATAGATACGGACAAGGATTTCGACAAAATTAGACAAAAAAATACATTAATTCCAGCTAAAAAACAAATTAACGACAATATTAAGTATTTTAATCATATTTAAAGACACCGCTATCCCTTCAAATCGAACCTTACGACTTTTTTAAACTGAAAAGAGCTACCGGATGTTTTCTCGGTCATAACAAATCGAAAAAATTATTCATACGCAGGGGTGTATTGCCTAAGTAAAGGCATAATAAAATCGTGCATCAACGATAATCAACCGCCCTCCAATTCTTCTTTCAATAAAAGATATATATTGGATTCCTTATTAAGGATTCTCAAATTTCCAAAAATTTCCCGCCGGGATTTCAAATCACCTTCAATTTCATATTTAAGCAAGAACAGAACCAAGGAAGATGCGGAATTACGGACAATGGTTTTTTTTATATATTGCGTCCTCAACCGCCTTCTATTGCGTATCCTTATTTCATAAGCCTCCATAAGGGCATATTCGTCTTCGGTCTTAGAGGATTTATTTTTAAGAAAATCCAATGAATCCTGCAAAAGGCGGATGCTTCCGTCGTAATATTCATATAATATTTTTTTATATTTCATATATTCCGTATAAAGAGCGGAGCCGAAAATTTCCACTTCCACATCCGGATCGAATTTTCCCTCTATCCATGTAGTACGCGGATTATCGACTATAAAGGCCAAACTGTCTCCGGCAGAAGACATAATCCGACACGGAGCCGGAAGGCTTAGGGAAGATGTTTTCAATACGAAAGAACCGTCATTCCGAACCGTCGCCTTATCTAAAAATTGAGTTCCCTTTTTATCCGGTATCTCCGCCAACAATACGAGATTGCCCTCGAATCCGGATATTCGTCCCTTGATATAAACCGTATTCCTCGAACAAGCGAAGAACGACAATCCTATCGATATATATATAAAAAAACGCGACATCGAAATTCACATATTCAATTCTTCCAAAAATTCCCTCAAACCCACCGAGGGTCTAAGCGCATTCGAATTCACGATTTTTCCGACGGGGCTAATAAGAATAAATCTCGGAATACTGAATATCTGGTAGTCTTCGCTGAATCGTCCATACTCATCGGCCACCGTATGTATGGCACTGGGACATCGCCCCTTCATAAAATTGCGCCAAGCCTCCAAATTATTTCGAGCATCGATGGATATTGTCATAAAACGGATATTCCGCCCCCCATATTCATCGCTGATGGAAGCCATATAAGGCAATTCCTTTTTGCAGGGCAAGCACCAGGATGCCCATACCATAATATATAAATAATGTCCTTTGAAATCCGAAAGTTTAAGCCTTTTACCCTCCATATCCGACACTTCAAAATCGGGAGCCGGCTTACCGGGCAAAAGATTGGACCACCGCTTCACCCAATCGCTTACCATAACAATCTTAGCGGAATCGTTACTCAGACGAAAAAACACATCCAATATATGACCGGCCCCCCGAATACCGCTATGGGTCGTGATATGCTGCCAAATTACGGCCGTGAGTAAAAAGTCCCTTATTTGCGGATTATCTATGGAAGATACGATAAAATCGGCGATATCGTCCGTAGGATTCAATGCGCTTTCCTTTCTGAAACCGTATAACTTCACATAATTCAAAAGGAACCGCCTGTATTCGACGGAACCGAAAAGATCTTTTCGGTTAATCGAAAAATTCTTTATGAAATTATTGATAATCTCCGTATTTTTTCCATCCTCTTTTTTTACCAAAGGATACAACAACGCCTTTTCCGCTACGGAATACCCTATACGCTGTATTTCAAGATCGGTAAAAGATTTTTCAAAATTTTTGGCCTTAAGAAGATTGATTTTCTCATCGATAATCTGATACATCTTATCTATAAAAACGGATTCGTCCAAACTATAATAGTTTTTATCGAAAAAATCCACAATCTCCTGCTCTTTCAAATAATTATTTACAGCTCCCAATCCCCCGCTAAAATTCAAAGTACCGGGAATATTCTGGGTATTCATTCTTATTTCCAATAAACGTCCGGGGTATAAATACAAATTTATGGAATAGGGCATAATCGATGCGTAGGTTTCCTTATCCACGGGAATTTTCCCGGAAAAAAAACCGGATTCGTCCAAACGAAATTCAAATATACTGTCTCCCACCCAGATACTTACCAATCCGTCCCCATGAAGGATCTGTCCTCTCACATTCACATAATTCTCCTTAGAACAGGATAAAAAGAATATTAAGGATAAAAAAAACGCTATTACGTTTCCATACATACGGCACATCTGCTATCGAATTAAAAAACCGAGATAAAATCCCTGAAAAAATCGGTATTAAAAACACAAACAAAATTTCCGGTATTTCACCAATCGGATAGGTTTGTTTATTCGCACCTAACGCGTAATGGATTTAAATGCCGTATTTTCAAAATATTTTTCAAACTCTCTATCCGTTATTGCCATAGATTTCAATGCGGGATTTATTTCAAAAGCCTTTTTAAGATTTTCCAAAACGATATTGATATTATTTTCCCTTGCTCCTATCACTGCTTTCAGATAATAAGTGAAATCATCTTCATCCACCTTTTCCGACAATTCCTTTGCCTTTCCGATATCTCCTTTCAATATCCTCAAAAGTACGGCATTGGCCGAAGGTTCTTTCAAATAAGAAAGGGCCTCTTCGTAATTTCCGGTAAACACAGCCACGATTCCTTTATTGTAATCGGCCTCGGGAATACCCGTAGCCGCTCCGAAAAACGCTCCCGCCTCTTCGATATTCCCTTTATAAAGAGCTATCGTCCCCAAATTATTGTACACCTCTTTGGAAGAAGAATTCAATTTTGCAGCCTTATTGAAATTCTCTACGGCCTCCTCTATTTTTCCCTCTTCGAACAAAGCAATTCCCAAATCGTTATATCCTCTCCAATCCTCGGGAAATTTACGGATGACGGTACGATAAATCGAAATCTTGGGAGCAGCCTCGTCAAAAAAGGTAGCGGCATACAACAACTCTTCCTTATTCAATTTATCCGGCTCCATAATCGCCAAACTCACTATTTCTTCATCCGACTTCCCGATACGCTCCGCATTTACGACAAAATGAGAACGACGCAGTTTCGGTAAAATTTCTTCCGACAAAACGGAAAATACGGAAGCGAGATTCCGTATCTCCCTTTCCCGCACCTCAGGGTCGTCATACATAGACAACACCCTTATTATCAAATCTTTATCTCTAATATCGGAGGCTTCCAACGCCTTTTTAAAACCGTCCCAGTCTTCAGCCACTACATATTCCTTCCAAAAACCCGCCTCCTTATGTTTTTTTACTTTATCCCGATTCAATTTTTCTTTAAGAAATATCCGAGAGGAAAGACTCCGGTTATTGGCCAATCTATCGTTAAACGCATATTTCCCATCGGGAGATGCATAGGAGCGCACTTCTATATTTTTCAATTCCACATTTTCTTCCTTGGCCATTTTCTTTATAAATGCTCGCATAGAGTTCATATCAGCCGAAGACCCGGCCTTCGCCGGAATTACGGCCGAGTTGATTCTATAAAGAATCTGCGCCTCTTTGTTTTCTTTGGTAATCCGTTCGAATTTATCTTTCCCCAAAGCCATACGGGCATCGGTATCCAATAAAGTGGCAGTAGCCAATACCCCCCTTCCGATTTTAACGGAAGCAATCGCTTTGGCCTTTTTCCCCTTATAGCCGTTCAGATGAATTTCCAAATCGGATATGCGCATCGCATCTTCATAAGGTAGGGAACCCGTATATACTACGGTCTTCCCTTCCCCATAAGGAATCACCGTATTATTCCCCAATACTTTTTCTCCTTGTAATATCTTGGCCGGAAAAGCTTTACTCCCGCCTTCGAACACCAATACGGGAGTAGCCTCCACTACGACATTGGGATGAAAATATTTCGGAGGGAAATTGACCTCTATCCTCACAGCCACCATATTACCCTTAGCTTCCAAAAGTTCGGGAGTCGACCTGTAATTTATATCCTTCGAATTACGACTCATTCTATGCAAAGCGGAACAAGAAGAAAGAATTCCTGCTATAACCAAAATTGCCACTTTAGATTTCATATGCACCATTATTTAACACCACAGCCTGAATTCTTCAAATATAAAACAATAATTCGATTATACCTAAGAGTAATTCCATAAAATACGGGATTTTATAAAGTTTTATCTTTAATTATATTTAATATCATATCTTTCGCCTTGTTCATCGCTCTCGGCAATCCTTCCGCATAACTTCCTCCTGCAGAAGCAAAGAAAGGCTGTCCTCCTCCTCCTCCCTTAATTTCCGCAGCCACCGCTTTTACGACATTCCCGGCATTCAATCCGTAGCGACCGACTATATCCCCGGTCATCATTATCGATAAAAAAGGTTTTTCCGAAGCCACTCCTCCCAATATCATCACAAGAGATTGGGTTTCTCCTCTCATCTGCAACATGATTTCCTTAGCCTCCGCTCCCGAGATATCGACTTTTTTCACAATAAATCCTATGCCTTCGTTCTCGACTACGGAGTTTTTAATTTCTTCTTTTACGGCTTTCATCTTTTCCATTCGGAAATTCTCCATATCGCTCTTCATCTCGGCATTTTCTTTCATCATAGCCGCAATATTCTCTATCAATGTTCTATTGGACTTAAACATGGCATTCGCATCCTTAAGCATATCAAAAGCGGCATATATATGCTTTTCGGCCACATCGGCCGTCACGGCTTCGATCCGCCTTACGCCGGCGGATACGGAACCTTCGGACAGTATTTTAAAGAAGCCGAGCATCCCGGTAGATGCCACGTGAGTCCCCCCGCAAAGCTCCATGGAGTCGCCGAAAGAAACCACCCTCACGAAATCCCCGTATTTTTCTCCGAATACGGCCACGGCTCCCATCGCTTTAGCTTCCTCCAAAGGCAAGGAGCGATATTCCGTCAGCGGCAGATTCTTACGTATCATCGAATTTACTTTGAACTCGACTTCCGACAACTCCTCATCCGTCATTTTCTGAAAATGCGAAAAGTCGAATCTCAAATAATCCGGACAAACGAAAGAACCTTTCTGTTCCACGTGATTTCCCAATACCGTGCGTAATGCATAATTCAGAAGGTGAGTCGCACTATGATTATCGGCCGTCAGTTGTCTTTTCTTTTCATTCACCACAGCCCGGAAAGATGCGAAAGGGTCTTCCGGCAACTTTCCGGCAATATGCACCCTCAATCCGTTTTCATTCTTGGTATCCGTAATCGGAATCCGTTCTTCTCCGTTTTGAATATAACCGCAATCTCCTACCTGGCCCCCTCCTTCCGCATAAAAAGGAGAAGAATCGAAAACCAATTGGTAGAATGTCTTTCCCTTCTGGGTCACCTTTCTATAACGCATGATTTTCACTTCGTATTCGATGTGATCGTAACCCACGAAAAAACCGAACTCCCCTTCCCTAAGAATCGCCCAATCTCCGGCATCCACAACGGCAGCCGAACGGGAGCGTTGCTTCTGAGCCGCCATTTCCTCCTCGAATTCCTTATGATTTACCGACATTCCGGATTCCTTCGCTATCAATTCGGTAAGGTCTAACGGAAAACCGTAGGTATCGTAAAGTTCGAAAGCCATTTTACCGGATATTTCCGCAACGCGCTCGCTCTTCCCTTGTTTCAAAATTTTTTCCAACAAATGAATACCCTTATCCAATGTCCCTAAAAACGCATTTTCCTCTTCCCGGATTACGTTTTCTATAAGCTCTCTTTGAGATGCGAGCTCCGTATAATGAATTCCCATAATATCGATAAGCACGGGAACCAATTTATACATAAAAGCTTCTTTAAATCCCAAATACGTATAACCGTATCTTACGGCACGCCTCAGTATGCGACGAATCACATAACCGGCTTTATTATTCGAAGGGAGTTGTCCGTCGGTAATTGCAAAAGCGATGGTACGCACGTGGTCGGCTATAACCCTCATGGCAATGTCCGCTTCCTTATTTTCCCCGTATCCCGTCCCGCATAACCCGGAAATAAATTCGAGCAAAGGAGTGAAAACGTCCGTATCGTAATTGGACGTCTTACCCTGTACGGCCATGCAAAGCCGTTCGAATCCCATTCCCGTATCCACATGTTTACTCGGAAGATCTTCCAACGAGCCGTCGGCCTTACGGTTGAATTGCATAAATACCAAATTCCATATCTCCACCACCAAAGGATTGTCCTTATTGACCATAAATTCTCCGGGACAAGCTTTCCGCTCCTCATCCGTACGCAAATCGATATGCAATTCCGAACAAGGGCCGCAAGGTCCCGTATCTCCCATCTCCCAGAAATTATCCTTCTTACTCCCGTACAAAATATGGTTGTCGGGCATATATTGCTGCCAATACGAATAAGCTTCGTCGTCCTTACCCAATCCGTCCTCTTCGCTCCCTCCGAATACGGTAGCATAAAATCGCTCCTTCTCCAACCCCATGACTCCCGTCAAAAACTCCCATGCATAGGCAATGGCATCCTTCTTAAAATAATCCCCGAACGACCAGTTGCCCAACATTTCGAACATCGTATGATGATAGGTATCGTGTCCCACCTCTTCCAAGTCGTTATGCTTGCCCGATACTCTTAAACATTTTTGAGAATTCGCCACACGACGATTCTTCGGCTCCGCATTCCCGAGTATGATATCCTTGAATTGATTCATCCCGGCATTGGTAAACATCAATGTAGGATCGTTCTTTATAACCATAGGAGCCGACGGCACTATAAAATGGGATTTATTTTTAAAATAATCTAAAAAACTCTGCCTGATTTCTGACGATTTCATAAATTCAGTCATTAAATATTCTTTTTTCTAAAAAACTCTT
>JBGZEX010000003.1:0-8719 GCA_041846495.1 Marinifilaceae bacterium | reverse complement strand
GAAAGACAGTCTGCATCCCTTTGTCGTATCGGGTTCGAATTTCTCGGTAAATGTTTTAGGAACTAAATTCTTTATAAACGATCATTATGACGATTCTCACAAACAAATCTCTCTCATAACAGGGAAGGTATCCGTTTCCAAAGGCCGGAATCGATATATTCTTAAGCCCAATCAAATGCTCTGTATGGACAAAGGAGAAAATATAAAGATAAAAGACTTCGGCGGCGAGAATTTGGAAAAAAGAATAGTCTCCATGTTTTGCTTCTCGGATGCCACCCTCGAAGAAATCATGAAAAAGATTTCCCGGTGGAACGATGTGGAAATCGTCTGCAGGGATTCCTCGCTTATGAATTATAATTTCACCGGTTATATCCCCAAATCTCCGGATATCGAAAAAATCATAAACATCCTCCGGCTCGCCTCAGGAATCGAATTTTCCCATAAAGACGGCATTGTCTTCATCGGAAGCAAAGGGATATAATCCGATGCCGGAAACCGCATAATTCTTAATATAAACCCTATGAAAAAAACAAAATTCAGAAAACAAATCTACCGGGTGTTTATCCTGTATTTATCGGTATTTACATCCGTTTTCGTCGCAAACGGCAATAAAACCGTCCAAGAACCCGTCCATATCGATCTCAAGGTAATCGATACGGAACTCATAAAGGTTTTGGAAATCATGACAAAAGATATGGGATGTCCCATTCTTTACAATCACGAACAAATCAAGACCGATAAAAAGATCACCATCGATGTAAAAAAAATGTCAGTCGATAAAATCCTTACCATCATTTTAAAAGATACGGAACTCAACTGGGAATTTATCGACGGATTATATGTGATAAAAAACGGCAATAAACAATACAAAGTCAAAACCGTATCCGGTATCGTTTTAAATGAAAAGGGACAACCCGTTCCGGGCGTCACGGTAAAAATAAAAAATACGACGAAAGGTACTTTATCCGATGCGGAAGGGCGATTTTCCCTGAATATAAAATACGATAAACCCGTCGTACTCGTATTTTCTTTTATAGGGAAAGAACAAAAAGAAATCCTCCTGGACGATAAGGACGATTTTATCCAAGTCGTTCTCAAAGAAAAAATCGAAGATTTAAGCGAAGTCGTCATAACGGGATATGCCAATGTGAACAAAAACAGTTTTACGGGAAATTATACGAGCATTTCGGATCGGGACTTGGCCAAGGTATCCAATCGCAGTATCATATCGGCCATACAAAGCTTCGACCCTTCTTTCAGAATAAGGGAAAACAAGGAATGGGGCTCGGATCCCAATGCCATTCCGGAATTTTATATAAGAGGGAATTCGAGCATAGGCATCGGAGATTTGGAAAGGAGCAGCATATCGAAATCCCAATTGAAAAACAATCCCAACCTCCCGCTTTTCATCATGGACGGTTTTGAAGTAGCCATCGAAAAGGTTTACGATTTCGACATCAACCGCATTAAAAACATCACGATTCTGAAAGATGCCGCAGCTACGGCCCTTTACGGTTCGAGAGCCGCCAACGGAGTCGTTATCATCACTACCGTAGCTCCCCGTCCCGGAGAATTGAGATTCAGCTATACGCTTACGGGAGATATTACCGCTCCCGATTTGAGCGACTACAATCTTATGAATGCAAAAGAAAAATTGGAAGCCGAAGTTTTGGGAGGATGGTACGACGATCAGGGACCGTTGGAACTCAACGAAACCTACAACGGCAAATTGAATAACATAAAAAGGGGTATCGATACCTATTGGCTTTCCCAACCGCTGAAAACAGCCGTCAACCATAAACACAGCCTTTATATGGAAGGAGGTACGGACGCTCTCCGGTTCGGGGTAGATCTCGGCTATAGTTCCAACGAAGGCGTTATGAAAAAATCTTTCAGAAACAACAACAGCATCGGCCTCTCCGTAGATTATCGGATTTTCAACTTTCAAATCCGAAATTACACCTCCTACAACAAAATGTCTTCGCAGGAATCTCCTTACGGCTCATTTTCCCAATATACGCGGAAACTTCCTTACGACGAAATGCGAGATGAATTCGGCAATTATCTTTCCCATACACAAGGGTGGCACAATCAAACGAATACGGAAAATCCCCTTTGGGAAGCGGATCTTAAAAGTTACGATAAAAGCGCTTATTATGAAATATCGAATAATACGAATGTGAATTGGAATATTCATCCGAATCTCATTCTGCGTACCGAAATCAGTTTTACCCGGAAAGAAAGTAGCGGAACGGCTTTTATCGACCCCAAATCGAGAATATTCGACCAAAAAGGAGAATTCCACAACAATCTGAATAACAGAGGACAATTGGATAAGACACAGGAAAGTTCTCAAAATATGAACTTCAATGCCATTCTCCAATACAATCTTATGCTGGGAAAAAACATCTTCAATTTTTCGGGAGGTTTGAATATGGTCAGTCGTAAATACGACAGCCACGGAGAACGCTACATCGGCTTCCCGAACGGCGAACTTTCAAATCCCATCTATGCCAATAGGATTGAAAAAAAACCGGATTTCAGCGAAAAAACAACTCGCCTTTTCGGAGGTTTTACCAGTATGAATTACTCCTCGAACGATATCTATCTGGCGGATGCTTCTTTAAGATTGGACGGTTCCTCCGAATTCGGAACCAATAAGAGAATGGCCCCTTTCGGTTCCTTCGGAGCAGGCATAAATATTCACAACTACGATTTCTTTCGAAAACAGAATATTGTCGACCATTTAAAATTAAGAGGTTCGCACGGAGTTCTGGGAAAAGGGGATTTCCCTCCCTATAGTGCGGCAACCACTTATTTCCCTTATGACGAAGATTGGTATTCGACGGGATACGGAGCAATCATAAAATATTTGGGAAATCCCGAACTCAAATGGGAAAAAACCTTAAGTACGGATTACGGCCTGGAAATCGGTTTGCTTAAAAACCGGATATTCTTGAAAACGGCTTTTTACCGTAAAAAAACCATCGATTTGATTACCGATGTAAAAATCCCATCGAATTCGGGTTTCAATTTCTATAAAGACAATATAGGAGAAATTCTGAACAAAGGTTACGAATTCAATATAAGGGTGGGTATTATAAACAATAGGAATTTACAATGTATTTTATGGGGAAATATCGCTCATAACAAAAATTCCATTTTAAAAGTTTCGGACGACATATTGAACTACAACAAAAAAATCCAGGAATATCTCAAAAACCAATACGATACGGATAAGGAAGCGGGCAGAAGCATTACGCAATACGTACCGGGAGGCTCTACAACCTCTATATTCGCCATGAAATCCCTCGGCATAGACCCTGCCACCGGAAAAGAACTTTATATAAAAAAGGACGGAAGCGTCACCTATGAATGGGAGGCGTCGGAACAGGTAATCGTAGGTAATAAAGAACCCGAACACCAAGGCAGTTTCGGCCTAAATCTCAACTACCGCCGCTTTTCCGTATACGCAACTTTTATGTATAGAATCGGCGGCCAGGTATATAATTCCACCTTGGCGAATCAGGTGGAAAATGTGGATTTCCTAAGATACAATGCGGATAAACGCGTTTTATCCATGAGATGGAAAAAACCGGGAGATATTGCCGTTTTAAAAGATATAAAAGACTTTAAATTAACGACGAGGGCCACCTCCCGATTCGTACAGGATTACAACTATCTCGCCCTGAATTCCGTCAATATAGGTTACGAATTCGACAACGAAATCATAAAACACATCGGTTTGAATTCCCTCAAATTGAATTTATATCTGAAAGATATCGTCAGATGGTCTACCGTTAAGGAAGAAAGAGGATTGAACTATCCTTATTCCAGAACCTATTCTTTTTCTCTCATTACCACATTCTGATAAATAATACGATTATGAAACACAATATATCATACGGAATTTTCCTATGGATTGCAAGCCTGATAGCAGCGGCCTGTTCCGAATGGATAGACGTAAAACCCAAAAATCGAATAGAGGCGGAAGAAATGCTGTCGAAAGGCGTCGGTTACGAAACCGCCTTAAACGGTATATATCAGGAGATTTCCGAAAAATCGGTATACGGACAGGAATTAAGCTGGGGATTCCTCAGCGTCATCGCTCAAGACTATGCCAGTCCGAGCGGCAATCCCGAATACAAGGATGCCCGTCACTATCGCTTCGAATCCATATACCTCAGTCCTCTTATAGACGATATATGGTCCAAGATGTCGAATGCTTTGGCAAATACGAATTTTTTACTCGATAACATCGCTTCTGCGGACACGAATATATTCGAACTCAAATCATTGGAAAAAAATCTCATTCAAGGAGAAGCTCTCGCTTTAAGGGCTATGATAAACTTCGAACTTCTCAGACTATTCGCTCCCGCTCCCATTCTGAAAGAGTCCAAGGCCTTCCTGCCTTATATCAACACCTTTCCCTCCTTGTACGAATTGCCGATATCCACGGATAAATTTCTCAATCTCGCTATCGACGACTTGAAAAAAGCGAAAAATCTCCTGGCTACCTGTGATACTCTCAAAAGATATTCCAAGTGGATCGGCAACACCTCGACCAGATTGGAAGGATATTCGGATTATTCCGGAAGAGGTAAATTCTTTTCATACAGAAGTACGCGACTCAACTACATAGCGACGACCTGTCTCCTTGCCCGAGTATACCAATATGCGGGAATGGAAGAAAAAGCATATACCGAAGCAAAAGAAGTCATCGATATCGGTTATAGATTCACTCCGAGTCACGAATTAAATCCCTACGACCCGGAACGAGCCGATCGAAAAATGCACCACGACATCATGTTTGCCCTCTTCAATAATAAAATGCCGAAAATCTTAGCCTCCTATTACGAGGAAAAACTGAATTCTCCACTCATTATACAGAATCCGGAAGATGTTTTCGGAGAAGATAAAAACGACTACCGAAAAATCTATCTTACGACTACATTGGAGAATAACAAACCCATATGTATAAGATGGAAAACCAGCTCGGACGAAGGAACGGCAAGAGTTCAAAAACCCCTGATTCCCATAATCCGCCTTAGCGAAATGTATTATATCGCAGCAGAAACAATATTCGATAAAGATCCGGAAAAAGCCATCGATTACTTGAATACCGTAAGAAGAGGAAGAGGAAACAGAACGGCACTACCCGTCCCCTCTTCAAAAGACGAACTCATCAATCACATTATAAACGATGCCCGACGGGAATATATGACCGAAGGACAGGTTTTTTTCCTGTATAAACGAACCAATAAGGAAATCGTCGGAGCTCCGGTAAAATCGGAAATCCGATACGTACTTCCCATCCCTTCCAGTAATGACGTCTCTCTGAATAATTAATCCGTTCCGCCATGAAAAGAATCATATATATAATAACAGCCTCTATCCTGCTCGGTCAGGCATGTAAAAAACAAGAACTCAAACCCTACAGCGGTCAAAATTATCTGTCCTTCGCTACGGATATGAAAAAAGACAGTATAACTACTTCTTTTTTCTTTTATCCCGACCGAAACGAAATCGATATCCCTCTCGTTATAAAACTATCCGGTTTCCTGCTTAATACGGATACGAAGTTTAAAATATCCGTAGTCGAACATATGAGCACGGCCAAACCCGAAAATTATGAAATATCTCCTTATTATACATTCAAAGCCGGACAAACTACGGATACCGTTTTCATAAAACTCATAAAAACATCGGACAATATTCTAAAATCCGGACTCTTCTCCTTAGTCGTTAAAATCGATGAAGACAACGTACTTATGCCCGGACCGAACGAGTACAGAATGGCAAAAATCGTATTCAGCGATTTGGCCTCGAAACCCGAATGGTGGACAAAGGTGGTGGAGAAAGCCTATCTCGGGGCTTATTCCGAAAAGAAATACCAATGCTTTATCATTGCTACAAAAGGACGAAGTTCGGAATTCGGCCCAAACGAAAATAATCCGGATATAAGAAGGGAACTCGCCCTGATATTCAAATACTGGCTGCAAGCGCAAAAAGCGGCGGGACATCCGGTAATGGACGGAGAAGAGGAAATGAAAGTTACGGTAATCGGTTAAAACTACAGCTATGAAACAAGCCAATATACTCTTATTATTCATTCTTATCGCCTTAGGATGCTATAAGGACAAAGGAAATTATTCTTATAAGCAACTCGATAATCTCCGAATTCCCAATTTGGAATATCCTCACGACAGATTTGAAATCGTATATGGGGATTCGCTCAGAATAAAACCCGAAATAGAAGCTCCGGCAAATATGAAATATTCTTTGGAGTGGGTCATAAAAGATTCCGTCGTTTCTACCGAAAACATATTGAATATACCGAAATACGACGGAGCCTTGGGATACAACAAATGCAAACTCATAGTTACGGACAAAGAACACGGCTTCCGCTATTTCTTCCCGTTCGCAATAGACGTGTTGTCGAAATTCAAACAAGGATGGTTGGTGCTCTCGCAAAAAGAGGGGAAAGCACACCTTCTGTACATTAGAGAAAAAACGGTAATGAACGAAGACGAGGAGGAAGAAAGCATCGAATTTCTTCCGTGCGAAGACATAGACGTAAGCTCTTCCGTCAATCCCGAAAAAATCGTTGAGCATTGGAGTACGGGATATTCTTCGATGGGACAGGTTTTTCTATTGTCCTCCGAAGGAGAAAGTTTCGATATGGACGGCAACAATCTTAAAAAAGTGGTATCTCTCGAACAGGAATTCATGTATGAAAAATTTCCCGAAAATTTCAAACCCGAAGCCATTACTTATTTAAACTGGAATTCTTACATCGTTTCC
This sequence comes from Marinifilaceae bacterium, assembly GCA_041846495.1. Classification (GTDB taxonomy): domain Bacteria; phylum Bacteroidota; class Bacteroidia; order Bacteroidales; family Marinifilaceae; genus JBGZEX01. Next base: position 1,915 of record JBGZEX010000003.1, on the reverse strand, counting down.
GAAGATCGGAAATTTTATAACCGCAGAGTAATAGATGCAAAAGGGTATAATACCGGATTATACCTCCATCTGCCGGTAAACGTACCGGGCGGACTGGAAGTGGAAAAAATCATTCCTTCGCGTTATGTAAAATCGTATCAGGCCTTGATATACAATACGGCAAACGACAAACGTTCTTTTATGCTCATAACCGATCAATCTCAATATTCCCCCGACTATGCCGGACATATAAAACCCATCGTATATACGAAATATCCGGATAATTTCGCTCATCTCGACAATCTTAAAGAAAAAAGATTCGTCGACGGAGGTTTTGTCGACGGAAGTTATGGAAATACGGGATATTTTATCGTCCTTCAATCCGATAGCAACCATAAATACTACATACAGGACTTTTCGATACGACATTCATACGGATCGGTTTCCGTAAGCGGTATCAATTATGCGACGGAATTCCCCGGCAATCTTTACAATCAAAATTCGAAATTACTGGTCATACCTTATAGCAGTCTCGTTTTTTTCTCTTCCGGAAACAAAGTTTATTATTTGGACAGAGCTCTCAAAGACAAGATGAAACCCGAATTCTATACGGAATTCAAGGCCCCGGTAGCATCCATGTTCTATCATAAATCGGAAGCTCGTATAGGAATAGGTTTGGAAAACGGGGATTTCCATATTATGGACATATCGGTGAATGCATTAAGCGGAGTTAAAGAAAAAGAATTATTCAAATATTCCAATAATATCGGTAAAATCAAAGACGTTATTTTTAAATACGGCTCAAGAAATGTCTTTGAATATCCGCAATACTGACTTAAATTTATAAATTCGACCCGAAAATTCGGGTCGAATTTATAAATCTTCCGCATAAACAATGAAAATCGAAGATAAAGACATCGTTTTCGCATTAAAAAAAGACATGGAACAAGGAATCGAAATCCTTTTCGGAAGATATTATAAACCCTTGATTATTTATGCCGAACATTATGTGGGTTCCATACAAATTGCAGAAGATATCGTACAGGATTTCTTTATCAAGCTTTGGAAAAATAAACATATCGAAAAACTCGAATCCCGAACGCTTTCGGCCTATATGTTCACATCGGTAAAGAATTCCTGTTATTCTTATATAAACCGTAAAGACATTTTGCGCAACTCCCTCAGCATATCCGAAAAAGACCTTTATTTCGAAGCCGCCCGGGATATGGACGACTCCACCGTAAACACCATTAAATCGGCAATAAAACGTCTTCCTTCCCAATCCTCTCTAATCACCCGCATGGTATTACTCGACAATATGAAATATCGGGATGTTGCGGATAAATTGGATATTTCCATAAATACGGTCAAAACTCTGTTAAAGATAAGCATAAAAAAAATACGGAACGAATTGGCTTCTTCCGAAGGCTTTTTTTAATCCTGCCGGAAGCAATACGACCTTATTCGTCCCGTATCCCGAGATATCAATCTTCTACCTTATAACCTACCCGGGTTTCCGGATCGGGAAGCAATTTGATACGCCCGGCTTTCGCCCAACCGTTCATAACCGTCCATCCCTTTATAACGTGATTGAATATATTTTCGGATATCCGAAGTTCCGAACCCTTATGAACCGCCCAATGCAATTGTCCGTATTTCAATTTCATACCCTCACAAATACGGTAAAATGCTCTGTCGTAAGTATTCTTATTGGTCATAAATAACATTTACATCTCCCCAAATCGAAGAAAATAAAGGCAAATCTGCGAATCATTCCTTTCCTTTAAGTATTTCTATGATTTTTTCGTTTCTTATGATGAGCATTCCGTGGCGATCGGCCGTAATTCCCTCTCTTAGTTTATAGGGATATACGGGTGTATTTCCCTTCATTTCGGTGGGCAGGTAGAGGAATTGCATATTCGAAGTACGCTTTCCG
>JBGZEX010000002.1:0-25086 GCA_041846495.1 Marinifilaceae bacterium | reverse complement strand
TTTTGGTGATGCTTCCCCCTTAAGAGATCGGGCGAAGCGCTTGATAGGGAATTCGGTGGGAGTCCGGAACTGTCCCCTCGGCTGTAAGTTCCATCGAGGGTTTTGCGTTCTTTTGCCACTCTTCGGTTTGCGGAAGGGGAAGGCTGTGGAATCCGGAACGAGTCAGAAGACCTGCCAATTTACGTATACATTCGTGGCTTCGGGGTTGGGGAGCAAAGAATGAGGGATATTTTCAGCAACGGCGTATCGGATACGGCTTTTCAAGGGTTGCTCCTCTTTGTTGTTATCGGATGTGTGGATAGTTGTAGTTTTTATAAACACAAGAATATTAAACGAACAAATTTTTAAAGACATGATGACCAAAGAACAGTACATTGAGAGTCTTCGTAAATTGAACCTCAAGGTTTATTTTATGGGAGAATTGATTGAAAACCCGGTAGATCATCCTATGATCCGCCCCTCTATGAATTCCGTAGCCATGACTTACGAATTGGCGGAAAAAGAAGAATATCGCGAATTAATGACGGCGGTATCCAATCTTACCGGTAAGCGTATCAACCGTTTTTGTCATTTACATCAGAATACCGAAGACCTTAAGAATAAGGTAAAAATGCAACGGCTTATGGGGCAAAAGACGGCGGCCTGTTTCCAGAGATGCGTAGGTATGGATGCATTTAATGCTATTTTCTCCACTACTTTTGAAATGGATAAGGCTTTGGGTACTTCCTATCACAAGCGTTTTGTCGAGTATATGAAATATGTTCAGGACAACGATCTTACGGTGGACGGGGCTATGACCGACCCCAAGGGAGATCGCGGATTGGCACCTTCCAAGCAGGAGGATCCCGATTTATATCTCCACATTGTAGAGGTGCGGGAGGACGGTATTGTCGTGCGGGGTGCCAAGGCCCATCAGACGGGTGCCGTAAATTCGCACGAACATTTGATTATGCCGACGGTTGCCATGCGCGAGGATGATAAGGATTATGCGGTTTCATTCGCCGTTCCTTCGGATGCGGAAGGCGTATTCATGATTTACGGACGTCAATCGTGCGATACCCGGAAATTGGAGGAGGGTGCGGATATCGATGTGGGGAATGCTCAATTCGGCGGTCACGAAGCATTGGTCGTTTTCGATAATGTATTCGTACCCATGGAACGCGTATTTATGTGTAAGGAATACGAATTCGCCGGTATGATGGTGGAACGTTTTGCCGGTTATCATCGTCAGTCTTACGGAGGTTGTAAGGTGGGCGTAGGTGACGTGCTTATAGGGGCAGCGGCGCTTGCAGCGGATTACAACGGAGTTCCCAAAGCGAGTCATATAAAGGATAAACTCATAGAGATGATACATTTGAACGAGACCTTATACGCTTGCGGTATCGCATGTTCTTCCGAAGGTGTGAAAATGCCGGCCGGAAACTATCAAATCGATTTGCTTTTGGCCAATGTTTGTAAGCAGAACGTAACCCGTTTGCCTTACGAAATAGCCCGTCTTGCCGAAGATATTGCCGGAGGTCTTATGGTTACCATGCCCTCCGAAATGGATCTCAGACATGAGAAGATAGGGGCTTATGTGAAGAAGTATTTCAAAGGCGCTTCCGGTAAGTCTACGGAAAACAGAATGCGTATATTGAGGCTTATTGAAAATATGACCTTGGGAACGGCTGCCGTAGGTTATCGTACGGAATCCATGCATGGGGCAGGTTCGCCTCAGGCTCAACGGATAATGATATCCCGTCAGGGAAATATCGAAGCCAAAAAAGAACTGGCAAAAGCCATTGCACGTATAGATGAAACGAAAGACAAATAAAAAAGAGGCGTGCGCAGATGCGAATTTCCGGGAGATAGTGAACGACATTATTTCCCGGAAAATAAGGCCATTGCTCAATTCGCACGGGGGCGATATCGAAATTGCCCGAATCGACGGGAATGACGTGGGATTTTCCTTTACCGGAGCCTGTAAGACCTGTCCTTCTGCGCTGCTCACTTTGGAGGAAACAGTAGACAAATTCCTTAGAGAAGAGTTGGGGGAAAGATTGGGAAGGGTGTACGTATATATGGATACGGATGAGGAATTGTTGTCATTTGCGAGACGTATATTAAACAAAAAGCAATGAATATTTTGGATAAAAACTGGAAAACGACCTATAAGAATAAAATAGTGGATGTCGCTCGAGCCGTGGAGAAAATCGGTAAAAGCGACTATGTCGTATTGGGTCATGCTGCAGGTATCCCTCAGGAAGTTACCAAGGAAATTCTCCGGCAGAAAGACCGGTTTGAAAATCTTACGGTTTTTCATATGTTGGGATTGGGAGAAGGGGAGCATATGTTTCCCGAAACCAAAGGCCATGTCCGGCATTTGACGAATTTTGTAGGAGGAAATTCGCGTAAGGCCATAGAAGAAAACAGAGGAGATTTCTTGCCTTGTTTCTTTTTCGAGGTGCCGGAAATGATGAAACGGGGGCATATTCCCGTAGATGTGGCTGTAATACAGGTATCTCCTCCCGATGAGAACGGACTTTGCAGTTTCGGTATTTCTTGCGACTACACTAAACCGGCCGCAGAGATGGCCAAGGTCGTGATTGCGGAAGTGAATGACAAAATGCCTTATGTGGGAGGAGATAATTTCATCCATATGGATAAAATCGATTACATTATCCCCACCTCCAACGACCTTTATGAGATACCTCTTCCCAAAATCGGAGAGGTGGAGCGTGCCATCGGCAAACACTGCGCTTCTTTGATAGAAGACGGTTCCACCCTTCAGTTGGGAATAGGTGCAATTCCGGATGCCGTATTGATGTTCCTTACGGATAAGAAGGATTTGGGCATACATACGGAAATGTTTTCCGACGGGGCGGTGGAATTGGTTAAGTCGGGAGTCATAAACGGATCCCAAAAGACGCTTCTTCCCGGGAAAATGGTGGCTACCTTTTTAATGGGTTCCCGTAAGTTGTATGATTTTGCAAATAATAATCCCATAGTCGAGTTATATCCGGTGGACTATGTGAACGATCCCTTTGTGGTTGCGAATAACGATAAAATGATATCGATAAATTCTTGTATAGAAGTGGATTTAATGGGACAAATCAATTCCGAGACCATGGGACTCCGGCAGTTCAGCGGAACCGGCGGACAAGTGGATTATGTGCGGGGAGCGGCCAGAGCCAAGGGAGGAAAATCCATCATAGCCATACCTTCGACGGCGGCCAAAGGGAAATTGTCCCGTATCGTGCCTTTTTTGAAAGAAGGGTCGGCGGTAACCACTTCCCGGAACGATGTGGATTATATAGTCACGGAATACGGAATCGCTCCTCTTCGGGGAAAGACTTTGAGACAAAGGGCTGAAAATCTCATAGCCGTAGCGCATCCCGATTTCAGAGAGATGTTGAAAGAAGAATATAACCGTAGATTTAATTTATAATATTATGCAACTTTTTAAATTGAAAACCCGGCTTAATAAGTTTGACTCCTTTGCCGATTTTGCAAAAGAGTTCGAATTGGGCGAAAGAGATTTGGTGATAACGAACGAATTTTTGTACGATCCTTTTATGAAAGCTCTCGGTCTTCCCTGTCGTTTTGTAATGCAGGAGAAATACGGATTGGGAGAACCTTCGGACGAAATGATGAATACGATTTTGAACGATGTGCGGGGATTCGCATACGACAGAGTGATAGCCGTAGGCGGAGGAACCGTCATCGATATTTCCAAATTGTTCGTATTGAAAGGAGTTACCGATGTCGTGGACGCTTTCGAACGCAAAATTCCCATCGTCAAAGAGAAAGAACTGATCATATTGCCGACGACTTGCGGTACGGGAAGTGAGGTCACCAATATATCCATTGCCGAAATAAAATCCAAACATACGAAGATGGGATTGGCCGACGATGCCTTGCTGGCCGACGATGCCGTACTTATTCCGGAGTTGTTGAAAGGTTTGCCTTATAAATTTTACATATGCAGTTCCATAGATGCTTTAGTGCACGCTATGGAATCTTATTTATCTCCCAAATCCAATCCTTATACCAGGATATACTGCAAGGCTGCCATCGAAACCATATTGGACGTGTTCATGCAGTTGGCGGAAAAGGGCGAGAATTACCGTTTCGAACGTTTCGAAGATATGCTGATGGCCAGCAACTATGCGGGCATAGCTTTCGGAAATACGGGTGTGGGAGCCGTGCATGCGCTTTCATATCCTCTCGGCGGCAACTATCATGTACCTCACGGAGAATCTAATTATCAATTCTTTACGGCCGTCTTCAATCTCTATAATAAAAAGAATCCCGACGGGCTTATAGCCGAACTCAATGAAATGTTGAGACGTATCTTTAAAACGGAAGGGAATCCTTATGAAGCCTTGGATGCTTTGCTCGAAAAATTATATCATAAAAAAAGCCTGAAAGAATACGGAATGCTTGAGAAAGAAATAGACGATTTTACGGAAAACGTATTATTGACGCAACAACGTCTATTGGCTAATAATTACGTGGATTTATCCAAAGAAGAAATACGCGGACTTTATAAATTATTATATTAATCAATTATCTAAAAAAGAATCGAATTGTTATGGAAGAAATAAAAGAGATGATTAAGAATGCGCGTATGGCGCAGGATTATTATGAAAAGCATTTCGACCAGGAGGATGTGGATGCCGTAATAAAAGCAGCGGCTAAAGTTATTTACGACAATGCGGAAGAGTTGGCTCGAATTACCATCGATGAAACGGAAATGGGCGTATACGAGCATAAAGTGGCTAAAAACCGCAATAAATCCAAAGGCGTGTGGTATAATCTTAAGGATAAGAAATCCATGGGCATATTGGATATAGACGAAAAAACGGGACTTATAGAAATCGCCAAACCTATCGGTGTCGTAGCCGGAATTACTCCGATGACCAATCCGGTCGTAACCCCCATGTCGAAGATCATATTTTCGTTGAAGACGAAAAATGCCATTATCATCGCTCCGCACCCGAAAGCTAAAAAATGCTCCGGCCTTGCGGTTAAGTTAATAAAAGAAGCGATTGCTCCTTTCGGGGTTCCCGAGCATATGGTGCAGGCAGTGGAAGAACCGACGCTGGAAAAAACTTTGGAACTTATGGAATCCTGCGATGTGGTGGTAGCTACCGGCGGTATGCCCATGGTTAAATCCGCTTATTCTTCGGGAAAACCTTCGTTCGGAGTGGGAGCCGGTAACGTCCAGGTGATTTTGGACCGCGATATCGATTACGAGCTTGCGGCCGATAAGGTGATTACCGGACGTTCTTTCGATAACGGTATCATATGTTCCGGAGAACAGAGTTTTATCTATTATAAAGAAGATAAGGAAGCCGTAATGAAGGCTTTCAGAAATAACGGAGCTTATATAGTAAAACCCGAAGAGCGCGAAAAGGTGGTGGCTGCCATTTTCCAGGACGGAAAAATATGCCGCGATATCGTCGGGCAGTCCGTACAGACCATAGCTAAGAAAGCCGGTATATCCGTACCTCAGGATACGAAAATATTGGTTGTCGAAGCCAAGGGAATCGGAAAAGAAGATGTTATCAGCAAGGAAAAGATGTGTCCGGTAATGGCCGCATTCCCTTACGAGCATTTCGAAGAAGCGATTAAGATAGCTAAAGCCAACCTGTCTTATGAAGGTAACGGGCATACCGCAGGTATCCATTCCAATAATCAGGCGAATATCATTAAGGCCGGTTCCGAATTGTCGGTATCCCGTCTTATCGTAAATGCGCCCTGTGCTACTACGGCCGGAGGAGCTATTCAGAACGGTCTTCCTGTGACCAATACTTTGGGCTGCGGAAGCTGGGGAAACAACTCCATTTCCGAAAACTTTACCTATAAGCATTTGTTGAATATAACCCGTATTGCTCCTCTTTCTGCGAGGATAAAAGTTCCTACGGATGAGGAAATATGGAAATGACGAAAATGCATAACTGATATACTATTCTTTCCATATTTATTCAGGCGGGTGGTCTACCCGCCTGAAGTTTTATAATATTGAAAATGAAACTGAAGAAATGCCCGAGGTGCGGTAAAATTTTCGAATGCGGAGCGGATGAACCGTCGAAAAAATGCCGGTGTGAGGAAATTTCTTTTCCTCCCGGTATGTCCGAATACCTGAGACGGCGATATGCCGATTGCCTGTGTCCCGCCTGTTTGGAGTTTTTGGCTGCCCGTTTTGACGGGAATGGGTTTTCGGAGAAAAAAACGCCCGGTCCGTAAATTGCAGACCGGGCGTTTTTCGACGATGTTCGGTTTTTACCAGGCAAACATGGGACGGTTGTGCATCATGGCATTGACCTCTTTTTTCACTTCGGCGATTACCGCTTCGTTATCGATATTGCAGAGTATCCTGTCGATGAATTCCACGATAACGGGCATATCTTCTTCTTTGAGTCCGCGGGTTGTGATGGCGGGGGTGCCCACGCGGAGTCCGGAAGTGGAGAACGGAGAGCGGGTGTCGAAAGGCACCATGTTTTTATTGGTGGTGATATCGGCTAAAACCAAAGTGTTCTCTACTTTCTTTCCGGTGAGTTCCGGAAATTTCGTACGCAGGTCTATAAGCATGGAGTGGTTATCCGTGCCTCCGGATACGATTTTATAGCCTCTGTCGCTAAAGGCTTTTGCCATAACTTTGGCATTCTTCTGCACTTGTTTCACATAATCCGTATAGGAATCGGACAACGCTTCTTCGAAAGCGACGGCCTTGGCTGCGATTACGTGTTCGAGAGGACCGCCTTGTTGTCCGGGGAATACGGCGAAGTTCAATACCTGGGACATCATCTTGATTTCGCCCTTCGGCGTTTTCAAACCCCAGGGATTGGGGAAATCTTTGGGCAGGAGGATCATACCGCCCCGGGGACCGCGCAGGGTTTTATGGGTGGTGGTAGTAACGATATGGCAGTATTCGAAAGGATTGTTCAATAATCCTTTGGCAATTAATCCGGCGGGATGAGCCATGTCGTACATAAGGAGGGCTCCCGTTTTATCGGCTATTTCCCGCATGCGTTTGTAATCCCAGTCCCGGGAATAGGCCGAAGCTCCGGAAACGATCATTTTGGGTTTGTGTTCCAAAGCGAGCCGTTCCATTTCGTCGTAATCCACCATTCCGGTTTCCTTGTCCAAGTGGTAGGCTATGGGTTGATAGTTGATTCCGGAAAGGTTTACGGGAGAACCGTGTGAGAGGTGTCCTCCGTGTGCGAGGTCCAAACCTAAGAATTTATCTCCCGGTTTCATACAGGCGAAAAATACGGCTGCATTGGCCTGAGCTCCGGAATGGGGCTGTACGTTTGCATATTCGGCTCCGAACAGTTTGCATGCCCGGTCGATAGCGAGTTGTTCCACCTGATCTACGACCTGGCATCCGCCGTAATATCTGGCTTTAGGATAGCCTTCCGCATATTTGTTGGTGAGGCACGAGCCCATGGCCTGCATCACCTGGTCGCTTACGAAATTTTCGGAGGCAATCAATTCGATGCCTTCCTGTTGACGTTTGTGTTCTTCTGCGATTAAATCGAATATCCGTTGATCTTTTTTCATAAAAAAATATTTACCATTAATTTGTTCAAATTTACATTAAATCCCCGGTCTTAACAACTATATTTCGGTATTTTTCTTGTGAGAGAGTTTTTCCTCTTCCCTCTTTTCGAGATTCGGCTCATTGCTCTGCTGTCGTTTTTATACTATTGCATGGAGCGGTAGCGGCAGAACCGACATTTCGTCGGAGTATGCGGCGCCCTCCCAACCGGAATAAATTCGTTTTATGTTATTCGATTAAGGACTGCCAAGGGTACGATATCCGAATTTGAAAATCAAAAAAAACGCGCGTTTTTTTTGATTTTCAAATGAATTGTATTAATATCGTAAGATTAGTTTGAAAAGACAATGTCGTGAAAAAGTATTTTTGGCTTTTCGTTTTTTTATGTGCCTGCGGCGGCATGAAAGTCTCCGAGGGATTTTTCCGTCAGTTCGGCCTGTTGCTTGCAGATCGGGAGTTTGTCGATTGGGGGATTCTTCAACGGGAACATACCTATTATGAGCATTTGAAAATATATAATCCTACCCACAGGAGTATTTCCGTTAAAATACATAAACATGCTTTGCCCTTTAGGTTTGTTCATTCGGATCGGGATTCTACGGATCTCTCCGTTTGTCCGGTTAATATAGCTCCTCGACAAAGTGTGGATATATTGATGGAATTTAAGTTGGCCGATTCGCTTGAATTGGGAAATTTTTCATCGAAATTTTATCTCGATATCGATGGAGTATTTTATCTTAAGGCCATAGATATGACGGCTGTCATTGTGGAAAATTTCGATGATGGCGATCCGCTGCAACCTTCCATCGATATTCCTTGCGATTGTTTTCATTTCGATACGATAGCCCGGGATAAAATTCTGGAGCATTCTTTTCTTATAAGAAATGTGGGGAAAGAAGATTTGATTATTCGGAAGATCGAAACGACTTGTACATGTATAGAGTATTCTATTGACGAGAATATTATTCATTCGAGGGACTCGGCGGAATTGAGGGTCGCATTCAGGCCGGAACCGGTTGCCGGCGCACCCTATAAGGTAAGACTTATTTGTAATGACCCGAAACGTCCTGTTGTGGAACTTGTTCTTAAAGGGTATGTTGCACCTTAAACCGTAAATTATGAAAATGTTTGCCAAATCGGTAGTGGGCTGTATCCTCCTTACGGCAGCAATGGGATGCAGGACGATTAAGAATGCCTCGGGCTTGCCCGCGAATTTCTTTGCCGAAAGATATGCTGATTCCGTTTATTTGGAAATAAAAGGCGATTTATATGACCCCGTGATAATTTACGGAAATATCGAAATATATCTTAGAGCCTTCCGGCGGATGGAGTCTCATTTGAAATTCGAGGATAATGCGTTTAAATGGGATTATAAAACTGCAAAAGATCTGAAGATTTCGGAAAATATTTTCAACTATGTTACGGAATGCTATGAGATTTTGAATAGCCGATTGAAAAACGGAACGGGTAAGATAAAATTCAAGAAAGACGGACAATGGTATATTGTAAATGAAAGATGATAATAGTTCGGTTTAAGCGCAGTTTTAAAGCCGGCTTACGGATGGTTTCAAAGGGAGATCCCATTTTGCGTTTGTCGTTTTGAGTCTATTCTTTTATCCGCAAGACGGGAAATCTCTATTGTATCTGCTTTTATGACACCGATGTGCAAAATTCGGACATTCGCCTTGGGATTATGCCGAACGGGATTGGTTCGATAATTTTCGCCGGTGTAATATTAAATTCATTCCGTCTTTTAATAATTATGGCAGTAAATAGCGGAGAATAAAAAATAATAAGGATTCTTGGGCTCGATAATGATATTCCGATATTTTTGTGGAAACGAAAATAAAAGTTGTATGGAATATTATTTTGATTATAATACGGATATCGGGATTATGCGGATATCGGAATCCGCAGGGTTTATTACCGGAATATCGTGGGATTCCGGTTTTACGGAGTCGATAATACGGGAAACGCCTTTGATCGAGGATGCGGGCAGGCAATTGCAGGAATATTTCGAAAGGAAACGGAAGGTTTTCGATTTGCCTCTCGATCCGAAAGGTACGGCTTTTCAGTTAAAAGTGTGGAAAGCTCTTACGGATATACCGTACGGAGAGACCCGTTCCTATAAAGATATTGCCGTGGCTATAGGCAATCCTATGGCAGTGAGGGCGGTAGGCGGAGCCAATAACAAAAATCCCTTCTCCATAGTCGTGCCTTGTCACCGGGTTATAGGTAGTGACGGAAAACTCGTAGGCTACGGAGGAGGACTCGAGATTAAACGCTTTCTTTTGCGCTTGGAGGCATCGAACAAGCTATAAGCGGATGAATAGGATTCTTCCGAGGAAGAAAATCAGTACATTAAAAAAAGGTATGCCGGACACTTCTGACATACCCTCTGTTTTTTACCGTAGAGAATTTTTATTTCCCGAATTTTGCACGGGTGATGTATTTTTCGATATCCTGGGCTTCGATGGAGTTGGGAAATTCTTTTTCTATACGTTCGTATGCTTTCAGAGCGGCATCCTTATCTCCGTTTTTTTCATATGCGAATCCCGCCTTAAATAAGAAATTCGGAGTCGAGAAGTTGTTGGTTTTTGCCGAGGCGGCTTTAATATATGCCTGAGCGGCTTCTTTAAATTTCCCCGATTGCATGTATGCATCTCCTATATTGGCTATTGCCATATTGGCTATCAGGAAATCCCGGGAAGAGAATTTTTGGAGATATTTTACGGCATTTTCATATTCTCCCGTATAGAGATAACATAAACCTATGTAGTAATTCGATAAATTACCGGATGGAGTAGAGCCGTATCTTTCTGCGATTTCGAGGAATCCCAAAGCATTTCCGTCGCCGTTCAAAGCTAATTTAAAAGAATCTCTTTCGAAGTATTTTTGAGCCATAAACATTTGATCTACCGCTTCTTCTCTTTGAGGCTCTTTTACATACTTTTGGTATGCCAAGACGATAACAGCCACAATAAGAATACCTATAATACTATAGGATAGCATTTTTTGATTTTTTTCGATAAATTGTTCACTTCGGGAAAGCGCATCTTCAATTTGTTCGAAATTATCTGTTTTTTTTGCTTCGTTTTGTGCCATAATCCTGATGTCTTATTATTGTTTTTATAAAAAACAGCAAATTGCCGTTATTCCGGATACAAAAGTAATCTTTTTTTGTATACTTCCCGATAAATTACGGTTTTTTCTTCCCTTAGGCGGATTTTAAAACGTTTTCGCATTTAGCGTATATTTTATATATTTGCAGATATTTGAGGGTTTATGTATATAAAGAAATTATATATAATCAACTATCGTAATATAGCGGAGGCGGAATTCGATTTTTCTCCCGGATTCAATTGTTTGATAGGGGAAAACGGAGCGGGAAAGACCAATGTATTGGATGCGATTTATCATCTTTCGATGTGTAAAAGCAGTATAAACCCTCACGATGCGTACAATATAGCGCATAATGCTTCTTTTTTCGTATTGGAGGGAGATTATGCGGATGGGGATCGGAAATTTCATATCTATGGGGGGATGAAGAGGGGAGAGAAAAAGGTATTCAAACGGGACGATAAGGCATATGTCCGGTTTTCCGAACATATAGGGAGGGTTCCTACCGTGCTTATTGCCCCCGATGATATTCATATCGTGGACGGAGCGGGAGAGGTGAGACGTAAGATGTTGGATGGGATTATCAGTCAGCACGATCGGGTTTACCTGGAAAATTTGATGAATTACAACCGTTTGTTAATTCAAAGAAATGCATTGTTAAAGAAATTTCAACCCTCTGCTTCCCTTTCTTTATTGGATGTTTTGGATGTTCAACTGGCCGGTTACGGAGCGACCGTAATGAAGACGAGAAGGCATTTTATCGAAGAATATCGGGGGCTGGTTTCGCGTTATTTTAAGTTTTTATCCGGAGGACATGAGCAAACGGATATATTCTATACTCCTTCTTCGCAAGAAGAAAACTTATACGATTCTTTTGTACGGACGAGGAAAAAGGATATCGTGTTGGGGTATACGAGTTCCGGGGTACATCGCGACGACATATCCATGATACAGGATGGGTATCCCGTTAGAAAAAACGCTTCTCAGGGGCAAAAGAAAACTCTGGTTATCGCATTGAAATTGGCTCAGTATATTTGGCTGAAGAAGAATGCAAAAACCGAACCCTTGTTGTTGTTGGACGACATATTTGCCAAACTGGACGAGGAACGCTCGAAGGCTCTTGTCGAGATGGTGGGAGGAGAGGATTTCGGACAAGTGGTTGTGGCCGATACGAATTTTCATTTTTTTGAGAATTCCCGGAGTTTCGATATGAGCGGTTGTAAAATTTTTAAACTTAAAAACGGAGCCTTGGAATAAAACATACCGGAATTCAGGAATAAAATTTTATCTTTGTCCCTATATCTTAAACGATGATAAGAGAGAACAAAATACATAAATTGGACGATTTGGTTTTTCCGGTATTCAGAATGCTCGGAATCGAGGGGAAATATCGGGATTTCTTGGCTTGTGAGGCATGGAATGAGGTTGTCGGCAATATGATAGCTTCGCGCACAAGAGTAGTCGGATGCAAAGCGGGGAAATTGGTTGTTAAATGTACTTCTTCCATAGTGAGAAGCGAATTATCGCTTGTGAAAGAGGGATTGGTAGGTTCTTTGAATGAGAAACTCGGTTTGGAGGTCGTGTCCGATATAATATTTAAATAAGAAAAAATGAATTTTTTAGAACCTAAGGATATATCGAATATTCCGGATCGTTTTGTGCGTTTCAGAACGAATATGGTGTCGAAATTTGTAGCTTATATTACTCAATTGAATAAGTTGAACCGTTTGTATTTGGATGTTTACGATGGCGAAACGGGACTTTTGCCGTTTTTGGATCGTTTGTTGGATTCTTTGGGAATAACGGTGGAAATTAATGAAGAGGATATAAAAAAAATACCTGTTAGCGGAAATTTTATAACGGTTTCGAATTATCCTTACGGGGGATTGGATGCGATTATTCTGTTACGAATTTTACATAAGCTGCGTCCCGATTTTAAGGTGGTTACAAATAATGTTCTACGGAATATCGAGCCCTTGAAAGAATACTTCATCGGTATCGATAATATGGAAGACAAGACGCATCCTTATTCCAAGGAAGATATAAAGAGAGTGAAAACCGTACTGAAAGAGAATACTCCTCTCGGGTTGTTTCCGGCCGGATTGGTATCTTCTTATCATCCGGAGATGAATACGGTGGTGGATCGTGAATGGGATATTTCTTTGATAAAAATGATATTGGAGGAGAAACTTCCGGTTATCCCCGTATATTTCAGCGGTTCGAATAGCGTAGTCTATCATTTGCTCGGCATGATACATCCGGTTTTGCGTACGATGAAACAGCCTTCGGAGATTTTGAATAAGAAAAATCGTACGATAAAAGTGAGAATAGGGCGTCCTATTCCGGTTGCCATGCAAAATTCTTTTACGGATACGGGACGATTTTCCAAATTTTTAAGGGCTAAGACGAATCTTTTGGGGTCTTCTTTGGAGGTAAAGAACTTTTTTTGCGATAAGAAAAATGCCGGAGCCGATGCGGAGGATATCGTTTCCAAAGAGGAGGATATAAACGTATTGAAAAAGGAATTGGAAGGAATAAAGGACAATTATCGTTTATTTACGATAAAAAACTATTCGGTTTATTGTGCTCCTTCATTTAAGATACCCAAATTATTGAATGAAATCGGAAGATTGAGAGAAGTGACCTTTCGGGAAGTCGGCGAGGGGACGAATCGGAGTATAGATTTGGACGAATACGATTTGTATTACCATCATTTGTTTATTTGGGATAACGAAAACGACAGGATCGTCGGGGCCTATCGTGCGGGTAAGGGAAAAGAGATAATAGAGAGTTACGGGATCAAAGGATTTTATATCCATTCCCTGTTTAAGATCCGTAAGAATATGTTACCCGTATTATACGAGTCCATAGAATTGGGACGGTCTTTTATCGTTACGGATTATCAACGTAAACCCCTGCCTTTATTCATGCTTTGGAAAGGCATACTGTATTTCCTGATAAAAAATCCGGAATATCGCTATCTGATAGGGCCGGTAAGCATAAGCGGAAATTATTCGTCCACGTCCAAAGAATTGATTATAAAATTTATAAAAAAGAATTTTTATAATTCGAATTTGGCAAAATATATTGTTCCCCGCACCAAATACGAGGTGGATTTATCTAAAGAATCGGATATAGACGATATTGTGGAAACTTCGGAAAACGATATCAATTTTTTGGATAAAATGATAGAAGATATCGAGTTGGAGAATGCTCATTTGCCGATATTATTGAAAAAATATATAAGTTTGAACGGACGTATTATCGGATTTAATGTAGATCCTCAGTTTAATATGTGTTTGGACGGACTTTTGATTTTAGACCTTTTTGAAGTTCCTCTCAATACATTGGAATCTTTATCCAAAGAGATAAACGATAATACGATTTTGCAACGTTTTAATATAGAAAACATATAGGATGTACGATATCTTATATTTATTCCGGGGTATTGTAGTAGGATTGATGGTTTCGATTCCTTTGGGGCCGATGGGGGTTTTAATCATACAAAAAACGCTTAACCGGGGAGGACTGGCCGGATTTATTGCCGGCATGGGGGTCGCTTCGGCCGATCTTTTTTATGCCGTCGTTGCGGCTTTCGGTTTGGGTTTTATCGTCGATGTCGTTAATGCCCATGTGATTTTATTGCAGGTATTGGGAGGAGTATTTTTGATGTTTTTAGGATTGAGTACTTATTTTGCCAATCCTTTAAAACGTATTAAGAATAAAAGAAGAATAACTAAAAAAGGACTTGTAGGAGATTTTTTGTCTCTTTTCTTTTTGACCGTATCGAATCCTGTGGCCATTATTGTTTTTATGGCCGTTTTTGCGGGGATGTCCGTTTTTGGAGAACAACCTTCGTTTGTCGTTCAGCTTCTCGTTCTGGCGGGAGTTTTTATAGGAGGAAGTCTTTGGTGGTATGTACTTACTATGGTGGTCAATGCTTTTCGTAAGAAATTCAGACTTCGGCTGTTGATTACGGTGAATAAGGTGGCGGGCGTCGTAATTGCGGCTTTGGGAGGAATTTTGATCCTCGCATCTTTTGAACCTTTCAGTTCGTTCATACGTTTGCATTAAAAAACTATCCGCAAAATCGATTTTACGGATAGTTTTTTTACGCATGGCATGGAGAGAATCGCGCGCAGTAATTATTGGCGGATTTTTTCCACCATGGCGTTTACGAGATTTTTGTAAGCATCGAAATTTTCATTTCTGGCACAGCACCACGATTCTTCAATGGGAGTTACGACCTCCCATTTGATTTTTTCGGCAAATTCCTGAAAACGCTTAACGGCTCCTCCCGACCAGACTTTGTTGGCGAAAAATCCTACGTAGTGATTTTTTATTCCGATGTTTTCCAATTCGGAAAGCAGGGTTGCCATGGTGGGGAAAATTCCCGAATTATAGGCACAACTTCCCATAACTACACCTTTATAACGGAAAATGTCGTTGATAATATAGGAAGGATGTGTTTTGGAGGTATCGTGGATCCGGATTTTTTTGACGCCCTTTTGTGCAAACAGCCATCCTATGTAATCTGCGATGTTTTCGGTGTTTCCGTACATGGAACTGAAGGCAATGACTACCCCTTCGTCGCTTTCGTATTTACTCCATTTATCGTATTTGGCGATGATTTCCGCTATATGGCTTCTCCATATGGGACCGTGGGTGGCGCATATCATTTTTATCGGGAGCGATCCGAGCTTTTTTAAAGCCGTTTGTACCGGTTGACCGTATTTCCCCACGATGTTGGTGTAATACCTCATAATTTCTTCTTCCCTGTAATCCAAATCGATTTGGTCGTCGAATATTCCTCCGTCGTGGCTCCCGAATGCACCGAATGCGTCTCCGCTGAATAAAATGCCTTCCGTCGTTTCGTAACTTACCATGGTCTCCGGCCAATGTACCATGGGAATCATATGGAATTTCAACTTGTGTTTTCCCAAGGATAATTCGTCGCCTTCCTTTACTTCAAAGAGATTATTGTCGATTCCGTAGAAGTTTTTCAGCATCGGAAATGTTTTGGCATTGCCGACAATCATAATGTTCGGGAAATAACTTAAAAGGGTTTTGATGGCTCCGGAATGGTCGGGTTCCATGTGATTGATGATGAGATAATCTACCTTCCTTCCATTGAGAGCAAAGAGGATGTTGTCGATATAGTCGTCCATTTTGCTGCTTTCTACGGTGTCTACGATGGCTATTTTTTCATCCATGATAAGGTATGAATTATATGCGACTCCATAGGGGATGGGCCAATAATTTTCAAAAAGAGAGGTACGTCTGTCGTTTACTCCTATCCAATGTATATTGGGTTTGATTTCGAACATCTTGTTGTTGTTTAGAATTAGTATGTATATTCGGTTTTTATTAAAATAAAGGGAGGAATTTCCTCCCCCTGTATTTTTGAATTTATTTAATTCCTAATTTTTTTCTGATATTTTTCGGAATCGCATCTTTGTGAACGACGAAGTTCATGGTTTTATAACGTACGAAAGCATCGGATATATACCAAGTTCCTTCGTATTTGTTGTCGACGCCCCAAGAGTTTTTAATCATCCAGAATATTTTCCCGTTTGCGTCTTTTGCTTTTCCGTACATTTGCATCCCGTGATCGTCGGTCGTTTTCCAGTTATCGTAATCGATTTGTCTCATTTCCTGAGTGATTTCTTTTTCCGGAACATCGGTAGCGTCGTTTTTTTGTTTTCCGGATATTCCGAGCCAATGGGCCTGGTCGGAGCCTATGGAATTTTTCGAGCTATAGTCCGGTACGGTTGCTATGCCGTTTCTCGAAAAACCGTTTTCGCTTACATCCGCACCCCATGCAATGGTAAATCCGTTCATGATGGCATTGTCGATAACTTCCATCATTTCTTCCAAAGGCAGGTTGTAAGACATGGCGTTTCTCCAATTATCGGGCACTCTTATGGGAAATTGAGTGTAGAAAGGATAATGGGTGAATGAAGTGATGGAGATGTAGTCGTCGGGGTCGATGCCTAATTCCTTGGCAAAAGACATAGGGGTGTATGTTTTCCCGTTATAGGTGAATTCTTCGGGATATTCGCCTAAATAGGCTTTTTCAATTCCCTCCAATCCTTCTCTCCAACTCGGAGATAAGGATCTTGCCTTACTGTTGGCAATGGCTTTCACATAGGCTCCCACCACCAAATCCAATTCGGCATGGTTGAATAATTTATTCCCGTGTACCAATCCGGTCATAGCCTCTTCGGGTACCGCTCCGTAATATTTGAGGGTATACAATACGTCGTAAAAACTTCCGCCGGGACCGAAGGAACCTTCTCCGTGCAAACGGACGAAATTCACCGCTCTGTCTGTCATGCAATGGCGTACGACAAATGCTTCCGAAAGGTCGAATTCCCCTTTACCTATGCGTAAAATTTCGGATTCTATGAAACTATTTCCGGAAAAACTCCAGCAAGTACTGGATTGAAATTGATTTTTTACGGATGTAATGGGATTCTTTTTTATAACGGTAAACTCATTTTTTTGTTCCTGAGCGATTAAAGAAAATCCCGTTAGAATAATCGATAATAATAAAAGTAGTTTTTTCATTTTATTAGAATTTAAATTAAAATCGTTTGCTTCAAAGATATGGATTTTACCTCTAAAATCAATGTGATTCACCCGATTTAAACCAAAATAAATTATTTGTTCGGAGGGAGGATTTTGTCTTTTATGCTATTTTCGTCGGCAAATCCGTATTTCCATCGGCATATCAGGATGAATACGAGTCCGTATATGATGATGAAAATGGAATCCGAGGCTTTTATTTCGGGGGCCGTATCAAGGAAAATCGCATGGGTTTTTAAAGCGGATATGTCGGAGCTTACCGTAAGCGCCGAAAATATATTGTTTCCTGCATGCATTCCCAAAGCCAGTTCCAATCCCCCGTCCTTCAATGCAACATAGCCCATGATAAATCCCATTAATATATATTGGGGCATGGCAACCCAAAAACCGCTTTCTTCGACTTCCGGATTCCACGAATGCATAAGTCCGAATGCTACGGAAGTCAATATCAGAGCAACCCATTTATAGCGGACCAAAAGAGCGGTCCCCTGCATGAGATAACCTCTGAATACGATTTCTTCGAGACTGGTCTGTAAAGGGATGAGGACGAGGGTTATTGCGAATAGAGGTATGAATTTCCCCCAATCGAACTGTAGAATATATTTTCCGCTTTCCGAATAAAAATCGAATACCAATGAGACTGCGCTCAATCCGATCCACAGCAAAGCGGAAAAAACGATCCGTTTCCGGTCGATACGGGCACGGGAGGTTATCACATCGTTCGTCTTTTTTTTGTGGATTTTGTTAATGCATAAAACGAGGACTCCGAGTCCTACGGCGAAAGGAATGAGCATGAGGGCGAAACCGAGATTGGTCTTCATAATATCCGAAGCGGATGCGGCTAAATCCATGCCGCTGGATATATGATGAAACAGGGCGTATACCCCTAAAGGGATACTTCCGATTTGTGTAGAAACGAAAACGATGAGAAGGGTAGCTAAATAAAGATACCATTTGTTGCGACCGCGATAGGCTTGTTCTAAAAACATAGGTTTAAAATTTATCGGATAAATCGTTTAAAAATTTATTTAAGCTGTATTCGTCGGGGATGAGTACGGCTCTGGGTTTGCTCCCTTCGAACGGGCCGACGACACCCATGGCCTCCAATTGATCCATAATCCTTCCGGCACGGTTGTAGCCTATGGAAAACCTTCGCTGAATGGAAGAGGTGGAACCCTGTTGCGTGTTTACGATAAGGCGTGCAGCTTCTTCGAATAAAGGATCCCGCTCTCCGTTATTGAATTCGGCTCCTCCCTTATCCGGTTCGGGAACGTATTCCGGGAGCATGAAAGCGGAGGGAAATCCCGTTTGTCGTGCGATGAAATCGGTGACGGCATCGACTTCCGGCGTATCTACGAAAGCGCATTGAACACGCACCAAATCGCTTCCCGAAGAAATAAGCATATCCCCTCTTCCCACAAGTTGATTTGCTCCCGGAGAATCGAGAATCGTTCGGGAATCGATCATCGAAGCCACTTTGAAAGCGATACGGGCGGGAAAATTCGCTTTGATGGAGCCCGTAATAATGTTGGTGGAAGGACGTTGTGTGGCGATTATCATATGTATGCCTACGGCCCGGGCTAATTGTGCTATGCGGGCGATGGGCTGTTCTATTTCTTTTCCGGCTGTCATGATAAGGTCGGCGAATTCGTCGATAATGACTACGATATAAGGGAGGAAATTATGGCCTTTGTTCGGATTCAGCCGTCTTTTTACGAATTTTTGATTGTATTCTTTTATGTTTCGTACATTGGCCGTTTTCAAGAGGTCGTAACGATTGTCCATCTCGACGCATAAAGAATTCAAAGTATTGATAACTTTCGAGGTCTCCGTTATGATGGGTTCCTCTTCTCCGGGCAATTTGGCCAAAAAATGTTTTTCTATTACCGAATAAATACTCAATTCCACCTTTTTCGGGTCTACCATTACGAATTTCAATTGAGACGGATGTTTTTTGTAGAGAAGCGAGGTGATGATGGCATTCAGACCTACGGATTTCCCCTGTCCGGTAGCTCCGGCTACGAGGAGGTGGGGCATTTTTGTCAGGTCGAATGTGTATATTTCGTTGGATATGGTGCGTCCCAAAGCCACCGGAAGAGCATATTTGGCTTCTTGAAATTTTTTCGAAGCGATGATGCTTCGCATGGAAACGATTTCCGGATTTTTATTGGGCACTTCTATGCCTATGGTCCCGGCTCCCGGAATGGGGGCGATAATACGTATTCCGAGTGCGGACAAACTCAAAGCGATGTCGTCTTCCAGGTTTTTGATTTTGGAAATTTTTATTCCCGGAGCCGGAATGATTTCGTATAGAGTTACGGTAGGTCCCGGTGTGGCCTTTATTTTGATAATGTCTATTTTATAATTGCTGAGGGTTTGGACGATACGTTCGTTGTTTTCTTCCATTTCCTCCTTGGTCACGACATCTCCGCTCGAATATTCTTGCAAAAGGTTTAAAACGGGATATTTATAGTTCGACAGTTCTAAGGTAGGGTCGTAATCTTCCGTCGGAGGAGAAAGAACTTCTTCCAATACTTCTTCCTCCCGGCGTTTGTTGATAGTCAGAAGTTCGGAACTTTCCGGAGTCGAAGCCGTCTCGATTTCTTTCTCCCGACCTGTCGGGGTTAGGATATTCTCATCCCCGGAGCGGAAGGTTTCTTTTTTGAATTCCGCTTCCTCCGGTTTTTCTTCTGGAATATTGCCCGTGTTCTCTTTTGCGGAATCGGTCGGACGATTGTTGTTTTTTAGGGTCTTTTTTATACTTCGTATCAATCCGAAAAAAATCGGTTTCGAGCAGAAAAACAATAGAATCGCAAAGGCAAGAAGAAGAAATATGAGTGTGCCCATTTTCCCGATTAAAGCCTGTAGCCAAAGGTTTACATAATATCCGTGACCTCCTTCCCAATAAGGATATCCTCTGTTTATGTCGAATACGGAGGAGGATATGTCGCTTATATAACCGATGAATAAGGATATCCATAACATGGAAAGCAGGGAAAGGATGATTTTCCTGCTTAAATTGTGTATACGTTTTCCGGTTAGATAATAACCTATTGTGAAAATAATAAAGGGGAGTATGAAAGAGGCGATTCCGAACCATTTGTTGAAAATGAGGTTTGCAAACCATGCTCCGATGCGGCCGGTCGAGTTTTCCACCCGGACTTTCGGAATGGAATTTATGATATTTCCTCCGGAATCGACAATGCTCTGGTCGGCTTTCCCCGAAAAGATAAACCAAATAAGTGCAAAAAACAAATACAGGGAGAATGCAATCAATATCAATCCGGATATGAGAGCTGCCGAATTTTTATTCCTATCCGTATTCATTCGTTGTTTATACCCGTATATGTTATTTTTTTTCGTCATATGGAGTTTACGGAAAAACTTATTTTAAATTTTGATATAAAAACCGTTTTATACTGCGTTTCGGCGTTTTTTCAAATTCTTCGTTGAATATTTTTATTTTATACACCTGGCTGTAAGCCGGCAAGCTCGTATTTAATGTTTTGAGATTTTCATTCATGAGGTTATCGATATTATTTTCGTCTTCTCCGTTTTTTTCGAGACTTTCGTAATCCGGATAAACCAATGCAATGATTTTATCATTCGATTCGATGACGATGGATTCGCTGACATAGGGGAGGTTGTTGAGTTTGTCTTCGATTTCTTCGGGATATATGTTTTGTCCGCTGGGACCCAATATCATGTTTTTGGAACGTCCCTTGATGAAAATATTTCCTTCCGAATCGATCAACCCCAAATCGCCCGTGTGGAGCCAGCCTTCCCGGTCGATAGCCGCTCGGGTGGCGTCTTCGTTTTTATAATATCCCAGCATTACGGAATTGCCTTTTACCATGATTTCTCCGACGATGTTTTGGGGATCTTGGGAATTGATTTTGATTTCGAGTCCGTCGATTATTCTCCCGCAGGAGTGGGCTTTAAAGCTTTCCCATCCGGCATAAGAAATAAGGGGTCCGCATTCCGTCATTCCGTAACCCACGGTAAAAGGGAAACCTATGGACTTTAAAAAACGCTCCACGTCTTTATTCAAAGCGGAACCTCCGATTATCATTTCCTTCAATTCGCCTCCGAAAGCTTTGATAACATTTTCGTATATGCTCGATTTTACCTTGGTGTTGAGAATAGGAACGTTCATAAGCAGTTTCATCGTGGGTTTTTCGATGACCGGAAAAATTCTCTTTTTGACGATTTTTTCGATTATGAGCGGAACGGCTATGATTATTGTGGGACGGACGTCTTTAAAGGCTTCTGCAATAAGTTTGGGCGAGGGGTTCCGGGTGAGGAAGAATATGTGGACTCCGCTGACGAATTGATAAATGAATTCGAAAGCTAATCCGTACATATGCGCCATGGGGAGCATGGCTACGATTTGTTTGCTTTCGTAGCATGCCAGATTTTTGATGGCGAATTCCAAATTCGTAATAAGAGTGCGGTAGGAAAGCATTACGCCTTTGGAATTGCTCGTCGTGCCGGAAGTATAGTTTATAATAGCCAGTTCGTCGAGATTCTCGGTCCTGTAATCTACGTCCTCGGGGGCGAAACGTTCCGGGAATTTTTTCCCGAAAAGCTCATTCAAGCGTTCCCGGGTTTTGAAAAGATTTTCATTTTTGCATACTCTCAGAGAATAATCTTCCATTCTCAATATGCCGATGAGGGCCGGCATGGTCGCTTCGTCCATGTTTTCCCATACGACATCCCCGACAAAAAACAACTTGGATTCGGAATGGTTGACGATATGTTGTATATTATCCGGTTTGAAATCGTGAAGTATGGTTACGGGAACCGCTCCATAGGTGAGTATGGCGAGAAAAGCCGTTCCCCAATGCGATGAATTGCGGCTGCACAGAGCGATTTTATCTCCTTTTTCGATATTGCAACTTTCGAATAATATATGAAGTTTTTCTATTTTCCGGGCAACGTCTTTATACGTTGCGGCAGAAGCTTTATAATCGCTTAATGCAGGTTGCTCCCAATTCGTTTTTATACTTTTTTCAATATACTTAATAAAAGAATTTTCCATTTTAATAATGTTTAGTTAGAAATTCCTGCCTTGATAATAATCTCTATAACCGGATTTTGCGGGTCGTTGAGGCGTATTTTTACAGGCATGGATAAATTCGAATCGTGAGGAAATCCCGATGAATCGAATTTGAAAGAAATTTTGGTTTTACGTCCCCGTGCAATGCTTTTTTTATCGTATTTGATTTCGAGTCCAGGGTTGGTATTTTCTATTTCCCTAATGAAAAGTTTGGATTTTCCGATGTTGCGGATTATAATATTCCCGCTTTTACATTCTCCTTTTTGCAAATCGCCCAGATCGAATTCCGTTTCCTCGATTTCGGCGGTGGGAGCCTTTGAAAAATCTCCTCCGTAGTTTGAGAAATCTTCTTCGAAATATCCTTCGATTTGCAGTTGGAATGCAATAGTCCCGTTTTGCAGGATGGCGACCGAATCTCTGAAGTCCCCCCAATTTTCGGTGCGATCGGAATGGATGTTCACAATCATCCCTCCTTTTTCTCCGGCTTGGATTTCTTCGGGAGAGAATTTGATTTCTATATGAGCGGCATTCGTTTTATATTCGGGTTTTAGGGTGGTGTTTCCGGTATTTGCAATGGGCAGTTCATGGGAACTCTTTCGAGGTTTGAGGATTCGTCCCGTATGGATGAATTTTTTTGTGGTTTTTAATTCTCTTTCTCCTATTCTGTACCGATCGAAAGGTCCGGGCGCTTGCCGGATGACATTCCCTCGGATAGTGAGGTTGTAGGTGTTTTCTTTGGTATTCGTATTGACGATGATGCTCCTTACGAATAAACCGGGACGGTTTTCGGGATCGAAACAGACTTTTATACTTCCTTCTTTTCCTGGAAGAATGGGTTTGTTTTCCCATTCGAGGGCAATGCATCCGCAACCGGAACGCACATTTTTTATAATTAAGGGATGTTTTCCCGTATTTTGAAATTTGAATTCGTGAAATATTTTTCCTCCCCGTTCCGGAACATTTTTAAAATTGTGGGATAGATGGTCGAATGATATGGCGGTTTTTTGTCCGATACTCCATATCGGCCATAAGATCAACAATAAAATGAAGTTTTTTATCATCGTATGAGTCGTAATTATTGTGCAAATATACCTTTTTATATTGAAATAAAGATAGCGGCAAAAAACAATTATATAAATATTTGCCGGGTTTGCGAATTTCGTCTATCTTTGCGCAATAAAATGAAAAACCATATTTAAATTAAAGATTTTATGTATTTAACGGCAGAAAAGAAACAAGAACTTTTTTCCAAATACGGGAAGTCTAATAAAGATACGGGCTCTGCAGAGTCTCAGATTGCTTTATTTTCCTACCGTATTGCTCATTTGACGGAACATCTTAAAACGAATCGTAAGGATTTTGGGACACAGAGAGCCCTGTTGAAAATGGTAGGTAAACGCAGAGCCTTGCTGGATTATTTGAAAGCAAAGGATATAGAACGCTATCGTTCCATAGTAAAAGATTTAGGTTTACGCAGATAAAGTTTTAAACCCGGTTGCTGCCGGGTTTATTTTTAATCACCCTCCTCCCTCCGAAATATTTTCTCCTCCCGACGGAAAATCGTCGATGTCGTTTGTATTCCGAACGGAATTCGTATCGAAATTTTTAAATTTTAAAAAAATGAATGTAATAGAAAAAACAATTACCTTGCCCGACGGAAGGACAATCAGTCTTGAAACCGGTAAGTTGGCAAAGCAGGCGGATGGAGCCGTAATGTTGAAGATGGGGAAGACGATGCTTTTGGCTACGGTGGTTTCCGCTCAAGAGGCGGGAGCGGATGTGGATTTTATGCCGCTTTCCGTAGACTATAAAGAGAAATTTTCGGCAGTGGGACGTTTCCCCGGAGGATTTACCCGGAGGGAAGGCCGGTCGTCGGATTACGAAATATTGATTTCTCGCTTGGTAGACAGGGCATTGCGTCCTCTTTTCCCGGAGGATTATCATGCGGAGACCTTTGTAAATGTCACGCTTTATTCGGCGGATGAGGAATCCATGCCCGATAGTCTGGCCGGATTGGCCGCATCGGCTGCAATAGCCGTAAGCGATATTCCTTTCCAATGCCCGATATCGGAAGTGAGGGTTGCTCGTATAGATGGGGAATTCGTGATCAATCCGACGAAATCCGAATTGCAAAGAGCCGATCTCGATATTATGGTCGGGGCCAGTTATGAAAATATCATGATGGTGGAAGGAGAGATGCGGGAAGTGAGTGAAAAGGTGATGCTGGATGCCATTAAATTCGCTCACGAGAGTATAAAAACACATTGCCGGGTACAAGAGGAATTGGCACGGGCGGTAGGAAAAGAGAAACGCATTTATTCCCACGAAGTGAATGACGAGGCCTTGTGCGAAGATATATGGAAGGTATGCTACCCCAAGGTTTACGATGTGGTTCGGCAGGGAAATACGGACAAGCATTCGAGAGCCTCTCTTTTGGCGGAAGTGAAGGAAGCGTATATGGAATCGCTTCCCGAAGAAGAAAGGGAGGAAAAGGCGACGATGATATCCCGTTATTATCACCGGGTGGAAAAAGAGGCGATGAGGAGGATGATTTTAGACGAAGGGATGCGTTTGGACGGGCGTAAAACGAATGAAATCCGGCCTATATGGTGCGAGGTGGATTATTTGCCCGGTCCTCACGGTTCTTCTATTTTTACCCGTGGAGAAACCCAATCCCTTTCTACGGTTACTTTGGGTACGAAATTGGATGAAAAACTCATAGACGAAGCTACGGTTACGGGTAAGGATAAATTTTTATTGCATTATAATTTTC
>JBGZEX010000001.1:0-17371 GCA_041846495.1 Marinifilaceae bacterium | reverse complement strand
TTGAAATGTCCCCGGGATTTATCTCGAATATCCATTCATAATAGGATTTTTCTTCCTTCTCCCACACTCTTTTTTTCCAGGACGATTCTTTATAAAACTGCTTGCCCGGGAGGTTTCTCCCGTCTTCATCCCACTCGCACAGCTTTTCCCCCTTTAACGAAAAAATCACAATGCTGTCCTTTATGACATTACCTCCATCAAATCCGTCAAATGTAGGAGTATAATTTATATTATCTGCATATTGCTCTATACATTTGACACTATCCGGAGCAAGATAAAAACAGCCTTCAGATATGATTGTAGAGCGATTTCTCCATATTTTTAATGTATCATCGGTACAGTTTTTAATATTATATATACTGACATACTTAATATCTCCCCTTAAATGCGGATCACATGCCGTAAGGACGATTGCATATATAAGAGCCGGCAAAATGTATTTGCTGTAACGTTTAAAATCCATAGTCGTTAAATATTTTAATGATGTCGTATTTTTTCCCGGGATATCGAGTTATCAGACTTTGTTTTAGTTGCTCGTGGCTTTTAACATCCCGCGTCAGACAATCGAATATCTGTTTTTTAGTCAAAATTCCATTAATATAGATATCCCAGATAATCTTAGGTTTAAACCAATAATCATTCCCCTTTGGAAGAAAATAGTAGTTATATTTTTCATATACTTGGATATAACCCATGGCGAATCCCCACATTTCTCCCACGCCGCATATCCCGGAATTATTACCGTGCCCGTCCCCGTATGCTCCGTAGGTAATGATATAGTCGATATATTTGCTCCAGTAATAACTCCCCGCCTGACGAAAATGGCTGGCATGCGAAAGTTCATGATTGACGTGTTCGTAAATACCGAGAGAACCTTTGTTTTTTGTTCCCAAAGTAATATCCGGTTCCAATATTTTCAATACCGTGTTCAGTACGGTAAAGGGCAGGCCTACACCGATATTGCTGAAAAAATTGGACCATGCCGAATGCGAATTCCGGCCTATCGGCCGCCATATTCTCCTCAACATAGGAGTGGAACTGCTTACGGCATCTCTCCACACCCATATTTTCAATCCGTCCGGAGGAGGCGTTATCCCCGTTCTATGGCATTCCGAATAATATTCGTAGGCGGCATTGTTCACGGTTGCATACTTCCACGCATTGCTCCCTCTGCCGAATGTATGATCATGTCCTCTTTTGGAATGAAATCCCATAAGATAACGATGCGTAAGTACCGGAGCAAAAGTTGCCCACAGGCTGAAATCCATCCTGTTATTAAATATAACGGCATAAAACGGACCTATGCGAAAAGAATGCGGCATACGGTAGTATCCGTTTTCATCGGTATACGTGGAAACCCATTTTACAATGAGATTACAACGCACCTTTACCCCTTTCACTCCTACATTTTGCCTCAGTTCATCATCGTATACATATATATGTCCCTTGGGTTTTTTGCGGGAAAACCATCCTTTTGTAGAAACGTCCACTCCTTTCTCCCGAATTTTATTTAAAGTGCCGGCCCGTTCCAAAGCCCGGTATTCGAGTTCCGACAGGAAATCGGGTTCTGCACTCTTGGTATCTTCATCCTCCCACTCGTCTTCCAAACTTTCTTCAGCCCACGGAATAAAACATTTTTCGAGAATTTCATATTTTATACCGGGGAATTTATAATCCGGTTTCACCGTCGTATACTGCCATGTGATTTCCCCTTCCGGAATCGCCGGGTCATGATAACTGCTCC
Organism: Marinifilaceae bacterium; assembly: GCA_041846495.1. Taxonomy (GTDB): domain Bacteria; phylum Bacteroidota; class Bacteroidia; order Bacteroidales; family Marinifilaceae; genus JBGZEX01. The sequence continues at coordinate 15,627 of JBGZEX010000001.1, read as the reverse complement.
CGGCAGAAACGATATCCCTATCGAGAGGATAGTCGAAGAGTTCGAGCGTCGTATCTTTCTGTAGAATTTTAAGTTCGGACGAATCTTTCGGCAAAAAACGCACATATAAATCCGATACCTCAATTTTTATGTTTTCTCCTCCGGAACGGGTTTTTACGAGTTCGTCATATGCGGCTTGCATATTCGTCAGCGAATATGGATTTTCCAACTTTTCTCCAAGTACGATACGGTCTTCCTCGCCGATTTCTCGCCCGGCCTGCACATCCGGGATTTTCCTATTTCCCTCTTCGGAACATCCACTGCATAAAACGGACAACAGCATACATAGCAATAACATTTTTTCCATAAATAATATAAAATTCAAGTTAGTTATATTTCCGAAATATACAATATTTTTAAATTCATTCCAAATAATCACCGTCAAATTGTTCCGGCAACGGATAGGGGCATTTTAAAAACAACGACTTTACATCGGCTGCAAATCCTCAAAAACAGGGACTCATCATATTCTTATAAACTGAAATATAGCTACATCCGTATTTTTCATAAATGAAAACTTTAAATTTATTTGATTTTTGTTATAACAATACTTACTTTTGCTCCCAAAAATTTAATCTGTATTAATAAACACAATTCTATCGTAAAACAATCCCAAATTTCACAATTCATGAAACCCACTCACATCGAACACATCGGTATAGCCGTACGAAGTTTGGACGAAGCCATTCCTTTTTACGAAAATGTACTCGGTCTGAAATGCTATGCGATTGAAGAGGTTGAAGAGCAAAAAGTAAAAACGGCCTTTTTTCTCATAGGGCAAACCAAGATAGAGTTATTGGAATCTACGGATCCCGAAGGACCCGTCGGAAAATTCGTAGAAAAAAACGGAGGCGGCATACATCATATCGCCTTCAGTGTAGAAAATGTAGAAGAAGCCTTGAATGATGCGGCGGCAGCCGGCTGTCAACTCATCGATAAAACTCCCCGGAAAGGAGCGGAAGGACTCCGGATCGGATTTTTGCATCCGAAATCGACTTTAAAGGTATTAACCGAATTATGCGGAAAAAAATAATCAATTAATCTGCTTTAAAATGGAAAAAAACATTGATAAAATAGGAAAACTTATCAAGAAACGGGAAGAAGCCCGTATGGGAGGAGGAGAAAAAAGAATCGAATCCCAGCATAAAAAAGGTAAATTTACGGCCAGAGAACGTATCGACATGCTGTTGGACGAAGGCAGTTTCGAAGAATTCGATATGTTCGTAACCCACAGGTGTACGAATTTCGGCATGGAAAAAACGAAATTCCTCGGTGACGGAGTGGTTACGGGACAGGGAACCATCGACGGCCGGCTGGTATTCGTATTCGCACAGGATTTCACCGTATTCGGAGGTGCCTTGTCGGAAACCTTAGCCATGAAAATCTGCAAGGTGATGGACAAAGCCATGACGGTGGGAGCTCCGATAATCGGACTCAACGATTCGGGAGGTGCCCGCATACAGGAAGGAGTAACTTCTCTTGCCGGATATGCCGAAATCTTCGAACGCAATATTCTCGCATCCGGCGTTATTCCGCAAATATCCGCCATCTTCGGTCCCTGTGCGGGAGGTGCCGTATATTCTCCGGCCTTGACCGACTTCATCATGATGACCGAAAATACCTCCTATATGTTCGTCACGGGACCGAAGGTGGTAAAAACCGTAACCGGAGAAGAAATTTCCACCGAAGATCTCGGAGGAGCCCGGGTGCATTCCACCAAATCCGGAGTATCCCATTTCCAACTCGAAAGCGAAGAAGAAGGCATTATGCTCATCCGGAAACTTCTTTCCTACCTGCCTTCCAACAATCTCGAAGACGCACCCATTATCACCAATAACGACCCCATAGACCGGGTCGAAAACAAACTCAACGAAATCATTCCGAGCAATCCCAATCAACCTTATAATATTTTGGATATTATAGAAACCATCGTGGACGGGGGAGAGTTTTTGGAAGTACACCGCAATTACGCTAAAAATGTGGTCGTAGGTTTTTGCAGAATGGGAGGAATGCCCGTTGGTGTAATTGCCAACCAGCCGAACTTCTTAGCCGGAGTTCTGGATATCGAAGCTTCCCGGAAAGCCGCCCGTTTCGTAAGGTTTTGCGACTGTTTCAACATACCCATACTGACTCTCGTGGACGTACCGGGATTCCTGCCGGGAAGCGGACAGGAATACGGGGGCATCATCACCCACGGCGCCAAACTCATGTTCGCCTACGGCGAAGCCACCGTGCCCAAAGTTACCGTAACCTTAAGAAAATCCTACGGAGGGGCGCACGACGTTATGTCCTGCAAACAATTGAGAGGCGATTTCAACTATGCATGGCCGTCGGCTCAAATCGCAGTCATGGGCGCCAAAGGAGCTATAGAAGTACTGCGCGGGAAAGAAATCTCCGCTATGCCCGAAGAAGAACGGGAGAAGTTTATCGAAGAAAAAGTTACGGAATACGAAGACGCTTTTGCAAATCCCTATCAGGCCGCATCTTTCGGTTATATCGACGACGTAATCGAACCCAGAAATACGAGATTCCGGGTTATAAGAGCATTCGAAAGCCTGAAAACCAAAAAAGTAGTCAATCCGCCTAAAAAACATTGTAACATACCCCTATAAAATCTGTACGCATGACTGCACTATCTATCGATTTGAACAATATCAGCGGAGCCGACGGGTATACCATCGCCATCGTAAGTTTTACCACCGTATTTATTGCACTTGCCGTCCTTATCTTTATTTTCAAAGCCATTCCCCTCATATTGGAATTGAAAGTACGGAAAAAAACGGATGTTTTGTCCGCAAAACAAAATATGGTGCCCGAAGATAAAGTGGCTACGGCAATTGCTCTTTCTCTTCACTTGTATTTCAACGAACAACACGAAAACGAAAGCAATGTAATCACCATAAAATCCGCAAAAAAAATGTACTCTCCCTGGAGTTCCAAAATATACGGCGTAATGAATCAACCGGAAAAACGGAGAATTTAAATTTATAAAACGAAGCTGTTATGAAAAAATATAAATTCAAAATCAACGAACAGACATACGAAACGGAAATTGCCGAATTCAGCGGAAGCAATTGCCGGATAATCGTGAACGGCACCTCCTATGAAGTGGAAATCATGGAAGATGCCATAAAACAAAAAACGCCTATACTCGCCCGCAAACCCATTATAACGAAGCCGGAAGAAGCGAATATAAACTCACAAAGCGCAACCGCATTCAAAGTACTTTCTCCCCTCCCCGGAAGTATTATAAAAATAAATGTGAATGTAGGAGACAGTGTCAAAGAAGGGGACTGTCTTATCGTGATGGAAGCGATGAAAATGGAAAACAATGTAATTGCGGAAAAAGGCGGAACGGTGAAGTCCATTAAAGTCGGCATAGGCGAAACCGTTCTTCAGGGAGACACGCTTATGGAAATCGTATAAAAAGGATGCAAATGAAAAAAATATTTTTACTCCTTACCGCTTTTCTGTTCGTCGTGTTATCCCCCGATGCGGATAAGGTATTCGGACAGAAAAATAATTTGAGGGAGCGGTTGACTTCCGGCAAATGGGTAAATAAAGCCGGCGGATATATTCCGAATGCAATGGGAGTATCCGACGCAAGGGTCGAACGTTACAAAATCTATAACTTCGATCCTGATGGAACATTCACCATGGACTCCATTAAACAAAGGTATAGCGGAAATTGGGAAATCGAGGGGGACAGGGTCATAATGAATTTCAATCCCAAGGCCGTTGCCGTATTCAAGAAAAATATGGATCCGAATGACTTGGTTACCACATATGTAAGCGAAGACAAAGTCGTAGAACTCAGCGAACGTACCGCCGTTATCGAAAACGATTTGTTGAATTTCGGCTCCGAAGAATCGAATGCCGTACGAAACAGCAGCGCAACGGCAGGCATCAAAAGTTTCTGGGAATATACGGGATTTGCCAATGCCAGCCGCGGGAACCTCATCATGATCCTCATTGCCCTTATATTTATATTTTTAGCTATAAAATACGAATACGAACCTCTCCTGCTCATCCCGATAGGCATGGGTATCATCATCGGGAACATTCCCTTTTATATGGCCGAGGGGTTCAACCTGAAATTAGGCATATACGAACCGGGATCGGTTTTCAACATCCTTTACGGAGGGGTATTGAACGGATGGTATCCTCCTTTGATTTTCTTAGGTATCGGAGCCATGACCGACTTCACCTCTCTCATATCCAATCCCCGCCTCCTGCTCTTAGGCGCAGCCGCCCAATTAGGTATATTCCTGACTTTCTTAGGTGCCCTGTGGTTGGGATTCGAGGCGCCCGAAGCCGGAGCCATCGGCATTATCGGGGGAGCCGACGGACCTACCTCCATTTTCCTCTCCTCCAAATTAGCCAACGGAGTGAATGTACTGGCGGACGGAACCGTAGTCAAAAACCTTATCGGCCCGATCGCCATCGCCGCCTATTCCTATATGGCCTTAGTGCCGCTCATACAACCTCCGGTAATCAAATTACTGACTACTAAAAAAGAGCGCAACATCATCATGAAAACCCCGAGGACGGTCAGCAGGTTGGAAAAACAGTTATTCCCGATAATCGGCTTATTGCTCACGGCATTTATCGCTCCCTCCGCACTTCCTCTATTGGGAATGCTTTTCTTCGGGAACCTCCTCAAGGAATCGACGGTAACCAATCGTTTGGCCAATACCGCAAGCAATGCCCTCATCGATATCGTAACCATGATTTTAGGCCTGACCGTAGGAGCCTCCACCCAGGCAGACGTATTTTTAACCGATACTTCCATAAAGATTTTTATCCTCGGTGCTTTTTCATTCGTCATCGCTACCGCCGGAGGCGTTATTTGCGCTAAAATCATGAACTGGTGTTCCTCCAAGAACGCCCCCGTAAATCCCATGATAGGAGCGGCGGGCGTATCCGCCGTACCCGATTCGGCACGAGTGGTACAAAACTTAGGATTGAAAGAAAATCCGAACAATCATCTTCTCATGCATGCCATGGGACCGAATGTAGCCGGCGTCATAGGTTCCGCCGTAGCGGCAGGACTCCTGCTGAGCTTCTTAGGCTGAATTTTAAAAATAAATCCGGAGGATAACTCCGGATTTATTTTATAATCGACACGAATCATTTACTTCCGAGGAAATGCCGGATAGAGTTTTCCACCTCGGCTCCGCGAAGATCCCGGGCCAATATTATCCCTTCCGGAGATAATAAGAAAGAAGCCGGGACTCCGTTTAAATTATAAGCCGCCGTCATCGGACTTTTTCTTATGCCTTTCAAATCGGATAAAGAAAGCCATTCCATACCGGATTCCCGAATTTCATTCAACCAAGCCTCTTTATCATCATCCATCATAATAGTAACGAAAACCACATCCTTGAATGTCCGGTAAGCATTCCTAATAAAGGGAATTTCCTTCTTACACCATCCGCACCAGGACGCACTGAATTCCAAAAAGAGGTATTTCCCCTTAAAATCCTTTAAGGAAAAATCCCTGCCGCTCGTATCCCGAGCTATAAAGTCGGGAAGCCGCATTCCGGGTTTCAACTCTTTTTCCTTTTTTATAAAACGTTTGGACATCCTTACATAATATGTGGAATCCAAAGATTTATCGAAATGCCCGAGCAATTCCTCCATATCTTCCGCCGGAAACGAGGTGCAGTTTTTCCAAACCAAATAAAAAGCGGCCTCGCTGCTTTTACGTCCGGGATCCTCATCTAAAAATTCACAAAAAAAGGATTTAAGCAATTTTATCCTCCGGGCGGTAAGGGTTCTGACCGTCTTCATATCCGAATTTAAAAAGGCTTCGCGTATCCGTCCGCTCAATACCCGGGCTTCCGCGTATCCGGGACGGGCCTCCATCAATTTTTCCAAATGCATCAACTCGTTTTGGACAGGTGCATTTACGAACTTCAGAGTACGAGGTACGTCTTCCGTTTCACTGTAAATCCGCATAATGCGCGGCTCGATATAAAAACTCACGACAGAGGAGAAAGGTTTACGACTGTCCGGAGAAGTTTCGAAAAAAATGTAGGCAATACGCCCGCTTTCTATCCTGCCCTTAAGGCCGTATTTCCCGTCCAGAACACGACAACTGTCCAATAATTCGTGAGACATCGAATACAACTTCACCTTTCCTTCCGGCAAACCCTTCATTTCCCCGTATATTTCGAAGTTTTCGTTTTTCTCTTTATTCAAAACGGAATCGATGATTTTCACCATATTCTCTCCCCGCAAATCTTTCGCCGCTATCCTCCCTTCCGTATCGATTAGGAAAATCGAAGGAATTCCGCGTACATTATAAGCAGCGGCTGCAGGTCCGTCGAAAGCCTTCAAGTCCGAGATCGTTTTCCACGGAAGAGCCGATTCCTCGACTTCCCGCACCCACGCCTTTTTCTCCTTATCCAGATTAACCGTAAACATCACGAAGCGGGCGTCATCCTTATGCCGTTCATAAACCCGCTTTAAAAAGGGGATTTCCTTTTTACACCATCCGCACCAGGATGCACTGAATTCCAAAAGCACGTATTTCCCCCTGTAATCGGAAAGGCGACAGAGATTGCCCGCCGTATCCTGCAAATGAAAATCGTATGCAAAACTTCCTATCGATGTTTTTTTCCGACGCATAAGTTCTTCCCGACAATATTTCACATAAGGATTCGCATATTGCCCCGGAGAAAAGGCAGCAACGGCTCTTGCGAGTTTATCCTCATCTCCCGAAAACAAATCATATACGAAATAAGGGATAACCGAACTCATCGAATAATCCGGCTGCTTCAATATGTAATCGAACAAACGTTCCGATGCCCGGCAAGATAAAACCTTAAGGGAATCGTAACGCCGTTTATCATTTACGACTTTGGATCTTTCATAATGCAAACGCCTGTGCGCTACGAACAATTCCTTTCCTTCCTCCGTAAGTTTTCGATAGCGATCGTGCGTCTTGCAACCCCGGATATCTATATCTTTCAAATTGTTCCCCCTAATCTCTATAGCGCTGGAATTATCTAAAAATACGGAAAAACTTCCGTAAAAATCATTCCCTTTTCCACAAAATACGAAACTTACCAAACGCGGATAAGCTACGGAACCGCTATAACAAGCTCTGCCGTTTCGAAAATACAACGAATCTACATAAAACTTCGACGGATAAGGCGTGCGTTCGCTCACCATTATCTTAGAATCCGGCAAGTCGGATATCTCCATATCGATACGGAAACCCTGTCCTCGCAACAAAGTTGCAAGAAACAAGGGTCCGATTAAAAAAAACGCTTTTTTCATGACTACTCAATAAAGATCCCATTGATTGCCTACCTTATATATGACGGCCGTAACCGTCCTGAATGCAGCCTCTTTTTTAGTATTCTCTATTACGGCTCCATCCCCTATGACGGATACATCCAATAATACGAAATCGCTTTTGCTTTTATCCGACGCATTCTCATAAGCCACGGCCAACTTTTGAGGATCCGTCCGGCATACGGCCAAAGCATTGATTTTACCCGATAAAATACTCCCTTTCAACTCTTTCACGCTATTGCCTTCGCAATTATAGGAATAAAGTCTGTTTCCCGAAGAAAAATAAGCATAGGGACGCCCGTTGCATATCGCCCATTTCGTATCGGGACGAATCAATTCGGGAGAAGGGAAAACGACTTCCGAAATAGAGGTGTATTTTTTATTTCCCCACCCCTTAAATGCAAAACGGTGTACATAATGTTTCCCGTCTTCACCTTTCAAAAAGGTAACGAAATAATCTTCCGGGACTTGAGTGGAAATCGGTCCTCCGGCCACCAAGGTTTTATTCATATTATAAGGCACAAAGGCTTTTCCCGGATCGTCCGTATAATTGAAATCGCTCATCGTACCCTCCCTCAAAAGTTTGTAGCTTTTGGTTTTCTCATCGAACCCTATGATTTCCCGAGACGAAACCGCATTCCCTCTCAGAGTAAGGGAGGATAATTTATAATCTCCGGGGACGGCTCCGTTAACAAAAAATCCCTCATGATATTGTGCATCGTAAGTTCTGTTTACGTAACGCGTATATAATTTGCCGTTGCTGATCATATAATCCCAATTGATTACGCAATCCAAATTCTGAGGAGAAAAATCCGCGGGGACACCTCCTAAAAACTCGTCTTTGGTATATACCATTCGGAATAAACTGTTACCGTCCAAATCGACCGAATAATTCGGACCTTGAGGAACGGCTATGAAGACCTCCCCCGTAGGCGAAGCGAAAGGTATCCAATGTTCTTTCATCAAAGCGGCTCCCGCACCCAATTTTTCCTTATTCAATTGCTGATATATACAGGGGTAGAGCTTACCGTCGTTTCTTAAGTAAGACAACTCCGAATGGTCTCCGGCATCGCTTAAAATCAGCCAACCGTCAAAAAATTCCGTACTCACATTCACTTTAAAAAGTTTCATCGTCTTAATTCCCGTCTCGTTATCGATTACCGAAAAATCGGAATATAATCTCGGCATGACAGGGAAAGAAACGGGAATATCCAAATCTTTTTCCCGAGACACTATTTTTCCGTCTATCCTCCATTCGTACGAAAGATCTCCGGGATTTCCCTTTTTACAGGTTATCTCCACCGGAATTTTCATATCCATCCCCACATATACGGTATATTCGTCTTTTATTCCGGAAATCTCTATTTCCACAACATCCTTATAATCGTAATTTCCTTTATCCTTATAGCAGGCTGCCGCAAAGAAAGCCGCAAGGAGTACCATTGAATTCATTATATTTTTCATAATCCTTTCCCATTAAATTCAACCGATAATCGGCACTTTCATATCCGAACCGTCCGCTTCTTTTTGCGGATGTTCCATCAGCCAGTATTTAAACAATTGCACATAACCCCGCATATCGTAATAACTCATCTTCCCTCCGTTTTCCTTCAATGTCAAATCGTATATTCCCATTTGTTTAATAAACAAAGCATATTTTTTATCGCTATAAGTCCCCAGACCGTTGGATTCGTGCCATGCATCCCACCATTCCGGCCGGGATAATTTATCGGAAATCACTATCTTAGCCTTGGTATTTCCGGACAAACCCGGAAGAAAATATTCGTTAGGTAAAATTTCGAAAACGGCATTCAAACTGCGTCCGGTAAAACTCCCGCTCTTTTTCACTTCTATCTTCATATAGGCAAGACTATCGTTCGCTTTCACGACAAAGTCCTTAGCCGAACAGGTAAAATCCCTGCCCTCCTGCGCCGTACTCTCCTGTGGTAAAAACCTTACGGCGAATGCTCTGTCGTAATTCGCAATTCGCGATATCATATTCAATTCCAAACTAATGTTTCCTACACTGATTTCAGGGTCGTAAGCAAATGAGAACTCCGTACTGTCATCGGCGGATTTTGAAAAATATATGTAGGAATCTCCGGCATATCCTTTTAAATCGTTTTCGGAACAGGCATTCCAAATCAAAGAAATTCCCATTAAGGTCGTTATTATATTTATGTATCTCATAATTCGTCATTTTAAATAATCTTCTTCCCGACCTCCGAATTCCACCTCATTGGCCGGCATAGGCAAACAGTATTGAGCCTTCGTAAGTTCCATACCCGCCTTATTACGTATCACCGGATGATTCAACCGCTTATAGAGATAAAACAATTGTCCTTCTCCGATAAATTCTCTTCGGGCCTCCAATACGATTTCCTCCATAAACTGCTCAAAAGAATCTCCCTTTATCTCCGGAGAAATTCCGCGCATCTTCCGAACTTCCGCCAAAAATCCTATTGCTTCGTCCTTATTCTTCGTATAATGAGATTCCGCTGCAATCATATACATCTCCGACAGCCTTATCATCGGAATCTTCCCTGATTTCTCGGAATTTATCCTGGCATATTTATAACTTATAGGCCTGTCGGATATCGTACTTTTCCCTATGAGATGACGCCGAAAATCGCTCGCTTCGCCGTATATATTATCGACCTCCAGTAAAGATAACCTATTCGAAGGAGTCGCATCCACCGAATAATAAATATCCTGAATATCCGGACAATTCAAAGCGAAGAGCAATTCGTTCTGCATAACCACATCCCGTTTTTTCAACGGAGCGGTGAAATCTTTCTCGGGAGTAAACCGGAAGGCGCCTTCGGCTGCGGCATCGATTATCTCCTTGGCATATTTGAAAGCATTCACGAAATCCCTCGTAAAACGGCAAACCCGAGCCATCAATCCCGTTACGGCATAGTAATTCATGCGATAGGCCCTGTACGACATAAAAATATCGTTATTAAAAGGTTGGGAAAAATGATAGTCCATATCCCTACTTTTGAAGGTTGCGTCAAATACCGGGTCCACAGGCTTTAACAATTCCCTTGCAGCATTCAGATCCCGAAGGATTCTTTCTATCACCTCGGAGGATTTCAATTGGGTGTGTATTTTCCTGGAAAAGGCATCGGCATAAGGTATTGCCATTCCTTCCGGAGCAGTCGAATAATTCACGGCAAAAGCTCTCAACAAATCGAAATGCAAATATGCCCGAATAGCCAAAGCCTCCCCTTTCAAAATATTATAATGTCCCTGAGGAAAATAAGACGGAGATTTTCCGGCCAGACGTTCCAACAATATATTGCAATTGGCTATGGTATTATAATTTCTCAACCACATCGCATCTATGGCATCCTTAACCGCCCCGTGCCCGTAATTATAAACGGAGGCCTCGTAAAATTCATGACCCTTATTCGAATAAACGCTATAATATTGAGCTAAAATATCCATCAAACCGTAGGTTGCATTACGCCCGTAACTATCCGTAGAGGTCATCGAAATATAGATCCCGTTCAAAGCCGATTCGAATCCCGGGGGAGTGGCGAATAATTTATCGGCACTTACCTGCGCCTGGGGGACGACGTCCAACCAATCCCCGCAACCACAACAAACCCATACCGATAATCCCAACAAAACCGATTGTATTTTTCTTTTCATATCACCTGCTTATTAAAACTGAAGTTGTAAACCGAAATTAAAACTGTGGGTATAAGGATAATCCAATCCTCTCTCGCGTTTCACCGACGCCCAATAAAACAAATCTTCCATCAAAAAAGTCAACTTCAAGCGCTCTACCGACATCTTCCGGAGGATAGGTTCCGAAAACGAATACGACAGACTTAAAGATTTGAATTGAAGCACATTATTATCCTGTACCATACGCGAAGTCAGATTGGTACGCGAACGGTCTCTTATATCTTTGAAAAAAGTATCGTCTCCCGCTTTACGCCATCTTCCGCTCATGACCCGGCGATCTATATTATAACGGAAATCCGCATTCTCTACCCTGTCGACCAAGGTTTGATTATATATCTGCCCTCCGTATTCATACATAAAACTCATATTCAAACCCCAACCTTTCCAGTCGGCATTGAGTCCGAAAGACCCGGCGGCCTCGGGTTCGGTATCTCCGCAGGCAACCTTATCCGCAGCCCTCCAATTATAGGTGACATGTCCGAATCTGTCCAGATATACCTCTTTACCGTTCATAGGATTAATCCCCAAAGAAGGCACCGCATAAATCGCAGTGGTAGACTCCCCTTCTTTGTATTGTGCCCGAGGTTTGGCCGTCTCATAACGTCTCCCTATTTTCGGACGATAATGGTCTTGTTCGTAATCGATTTTCTCATTTTGAGCTTTAAGGGAATTGGATATTTCTTTAATCGTATTTTTATTATGAATCAAACTTCCGAAAACAGAGACATTCGCTTCCCTTGTACGAAAAACGAAAGCCCGCAAAGATATTTCGTAACCGGAATTCTCCAATTTCCCCACATTATCCCGGAAATAGAGGAAACCGTTGGATTCCGGCAAAGTGATATCGGCAAGCAAGCCGTCGGTCAATTTATCGTAATAAGTAAACCGGGCCGAAATCCTGTTATTGAGAATCCCCAATTCTAAATTGACATCCAAAGAACGGGTTATCTCCCATTTCAATTCTTCGTTTCCCAGAACCGTAAGAATCGCACCCAGGCCTCCGGCATAATACTTCCCTTTGTAATAGGTATACATATTCTGAGCTTCATAGGGAGAAAAAGACGCCTTTCCTATCTCTCCCACATTGAAAGTCGCCTTCATATGATTGATAATATCTCCTATTCCGTAAAACGCTTCCTTATGGATATTCCACCCCGCTCCCAAAGACCAGAAAGGAGCGAAACGTTTGTTTTTTCCGAATTTGGAAGAACCGTCGATACGACCGGAAAAATCGAGAAGATATATGTTATCATAAGTATAATTCACATTCAAAAAAGCTCCGCACAAACGGGATAAACCTTCCGAACCTCCCGGCGATTTTTCGACAAACTCCTTTCCGAAAGAAACATAATCCATATTTCCGGAAGGAAATCCTCTCACTCTAAAACTCGTATTTTCATAACGGCTTTCTTGAATATTTCCTCCTAAAACGGCATTCACATAATGTTTCCCGAACCCCTGATTATAGGTTATCAGCATATTCGCATCCAAATGTCGGCTTCTCTCATCGAAATTATAAGCATCCCCCTTATTCGTCACTCCTTCTCCCTCCTGATAATCATAGCCCGTATAGAGAATGGATCGAGGATCTGTAAAACGATATTTATGATCATTTCTAAGGGTATAGGAAACACGTCCTTTGAGTCGCAAATTATCCGTTATAAACCAATCGTAATCGAAATTATCGGTCACCTCCAAATATTCCGCTTCGTCACGATGATTCAATCGAGCCTCGTATAAGGGATTGAGCAGCAAATAGGAAAAAACTACATTCTGCGGATATTTCTCAATTAGATTTCCGTTGTCATCTTTTACCGGCCAATAAGGATTGGTATTGGCATAATTATGAAAAGAACCGTAAGGAGATTCCCGAGACTTCACTTTATTGACGGATATGTCGTTGCGAAACAAGAGTTTATTGTCGTAATTATACTGCAATTTAAACCCCAAACCATAACGATCCCTATAGGATTTTTTTATAGCCCCCGGATTGTTCTGATAATTTATATCCACTCCATATCGAACGGATTCATCCCCTCCCTCCATGTACAAAGAATGTTTCCGTCCCAACACGGTCTGCACCGGCTGGGAAAGCCAATAGGTATCCACTCCTCTTCTCACATTGGTCAGACGAAGGGCATAATCCTTATCCGAAAGTTGTTGGGAATAAGGGTCGTCTTTATAGGTATACCATCCCGAGAAATACTCCGTTTCCAATTTTTCCGCCGCATTCATAAGATTATAATCCGTTAAATCCGGAGTCTGCAAAACTCCGTTGAAATTATAAGTCAACCGGAGTTTCCCGGCCTCCGGGGCCTTTGTCGTAATGACCACGACTCCGTTAGCCGCCCGCGATCCGTATATGGCGGTAGCCGAAGCGTCTTTCAATATCGTTATGCTTTCGACACGTTCCATATTCAAATCGTATACTTTTTCCACCGAAACCTCGTAACCGTCCACGATAAAAGTCGGCATATTCGGATCGTTCTTCCATGTCGTTTCGGTAAAAGCATTGCCCAAACCGGAATCCCCACGCACTCGAATATGGGGCATAACATTGGGATTCGACCCGGAATTCAAATTCTCCTGCAATCGGAAAGAAGGGTCGAATACCTGCAAAGCTCCCAATAGATTATTCGGAGAAATCTTGGTCAATTCTTCTTTCTTTACCGATATTGCCGAACCCGTATACGAAGTTTTGGAACGATTGAGATATCCGGTAACCACCACTTCTTCTATTTCTTTGAGTTCCCGTTTCAAGACTACATCCAAACTTCGTTGTCCCGTCCAGGAAATCTCTTCGGTTTGCATCCCGATAAAAGAAAACACTATAGTCGCTTTTTTAACTCCCGAAGGAATTTCCAATACAAAATTCCCATCCCCGTCCGTAATATTGCCTGTATTCCTCTCCTTAAGCATCACCGTAACTCCGGGGAGGGGACCGCCCCCCTCCTCTCTAACCCTTCCTTTCAAAAAGAGTTTTCCGGAATTACGCACGGTATCGACAGCCGTTTCCACATCTCTTTTATCACGAATGACTACCACTTTATCCACTATGGAAAATGTCAGATGCGTACCGGAAAGTAAAACGGTAAGAACTTCCGATAACGGCATATCATCGGCTTTTATCGAAAGAGAGGTCATACCTTCGACCTTATCCGCACTATAGAAAAAATAAAATCCGGTTTGAGCCCGCAAACTCTTTATTATAGTCTCGAGACTCGTATTTCGAACATCCAAACTAACCCTGTCTTCCTGCGAATAAGAATTAGCCGCCAAGGATAAATTCAATACGACGATTAATAAAAAGGTCAATCTCATAGGTAAAACAAATTTCTCAGGCATAATTATAGGGATGCCCAATCCCGGGATTCGGTTTTTTTTCATAATTTTGAACTTTAAAATTTATCGGTATAATGATTTATGCTGAAAATTTCCGGAAGATGTTGCCGCATCTTCCGGTTTTTATATTATCTGTTAAAGACGTGCACCTCCTTTCCTCTTATCTCGAAGCACACCCTTTCGGCCAATTCTATAAACCTCAGAAAATCTCCTATATTACCGTATTTTTTCAATTTACCCGAAAAACGTATGGTTTTAAGACGCTCGTCTTCATAAACGACGTCCACGTCGTAATTTCGGGAAAGGGTTTTCATGATTTCCGATAATGGCGTCTTATCGAACACGTATACCCCTTCCTTCCATGAAATAAAATCATCCACATTCACCTTTCGGAGAACGGTTTGAGAAGTTCCGAAAATATGTTCCGCCTGATATCCGGGCAGCAAACGTATTTTTTCACAGTCTTCCGCCTCATATTCCACAATACCCGAAACGAGAGTGGTTTGCATACGGTCTTCATCCGGATAATTCCGCAGATTGAACTCCGTGCCCAAAACGGATATTCTTCCCCCCGAAGCACAAACGACAAAAGGCTTGTCTTTATTCTCTACTACCGAAAAGAAAGCCTCGCCGGTAAGATATACCACCCGTTCTTCGGCCGAGAAATTCACAGGGTAACGAAGTTTCGAATCGGCATTCATCCATACCGTCGTACCGTCCGAAAGTTCGAGCACATATTCTCCTCCCTTAGGTACGTTAAGTTCATTAAAAATCTCATGTTTATAAGGTTTACGGGCACGATAGACGATTTTCCCCGAATCCTGTACGATTTTCACATCTTCCCTCTCACTGAAAACCGCAGTCTTCAATCCGTCGAGATAAAATATTTTTCCATCTTCCAATTTTATATAGGCTTTGGAGCGAATGGGGACTATTCCGTCATCCCCGCATTTCTCCCCGGATTTCCCGATAAAATAATAACCCGTCGCCAACAGGGCGACAACGACGGCTGCCATACCCGAAATTTTATATAACCTCCGGCGAAAACGATACCCGTAAGTCGATTTACGAAATTCGGGATAATAAACCTCCGCCGAAAACCGGACTCCTTCTTTCACCCTTTCGAGAAAATAATCCTTATCCCGGAATCTATACGCATCTTTCGGGAAATCCTCGTCCGAAAAACTTCCCTTATCTCCGGAAATACCAGTTATATACGCTATGCATTTCTCTATAAAATCGAAT